>NZ_JBJZOG010000130.1:0-14489 GCF_047200535.1 Micromonospora mangrovicola
GGGGTTGCCCCCCCCCCCCCCCCCCCCCCCCTTCGCGGGTGTTTCGGGATCACATGTTGGCGACGTCGGCCTGCTTGGCGCGGACCGCCTCGGCGGCCTCCTTGAGGCTGGCCAGCTCGTCGGCGTCCAGGTCGGTCTCGACGACCCGCTTGACGCCGTCGGCGCCGAGCTCGGCCTCCACACCCAGGTAGACACCGGAGATGCCGTACTCGCCGTCGACCCAGGCGCAGACCGGCATGACCTCGCCGGAGTCCTCGGCCACGGCCTTCGCCATCCGGGCGGCGGCGGCCGACGGGGCGTAGTACGCGGAACCGGTCTTCAGCAGGGCGACGACCTCGGCGCCACCGTTACGGGTCTTGACGACCAGCTCCTCGATCTGCGCGGCAGGCATGACGTCGCGCAGCGGCTTGCCGTCCACGGTGCTCTTCGACGGGACCGGGACCATCGTGTCGCCGTGCGAGCCCAGCGTCAGGGTCTTCACCGACTTGACCGGTACGTTCAGCGCCTCGGCGACGAAGTTGGTGAACCGGGCGGTGTCCAGCATGCCGGCCTGGCCGAGCACCCGGTTCTTCGGGAACTGGGTGGCGAGCTGGGCCATCGCGGTCATCTCGTCGAGCGGGTTGGAGACGACGATGACGACGGCGTTCGGGGCGTACTTGGCGACGTTCTCGGCGACCTGGCGGACGATCTTGGCGTTCGTCGCCAGCAGGTCCATCCGGCTCATGCCCGGCTTGCGGGGCAGGCCGGCGGTGATGACGACGACGTCCGAGCCCTCGATGGCCTCGTAGCCCTCGCCGTTCGGGCCGGTCGTGACGCCGACGACCTTGGTCTCGAAGCCCTCCACGGCGCGCGACTGGTTGAGGTCGAGCGCGAGACCCGCCGGCTTGCCCTCCACGATGTCGGTGATCACGACGGTGTCGAAGACGTCGTACTCGGCCAGGCGCTGTGCGGTGGTGGAGCCGTAGAAGCCGGCCCCGACGACAGTGACCTTCTTACCCATGGTCGTCCCACTCCCTGATACCAGTCGGTTTTCCGGACCGTATCAGCCATCCTGGCACTGATCGGGCCAGGGGCGGACGATTATGACGCGCTCGGGTGGTCAGTCCTGCCGCTCGGCCCGTTCGACCACGTTGGTCAGCAGCATGGCCCGGGTCATCGGGCCGACCCCGCCCGGCATGGGCACCAGCCTGCCGGCCACCTCGGCCACCTCCGGTGCCACGTCGCCGGTGTAGCGGCCCTTGCCGTCGGCCCCGACCACCCGGGTGATGCCGACGTCGACCACGGTCGCGCCGGGGGTGACCATGTCGGCGGTGAGCAGCCCGGGCACCCCGGCCGCCACGATGACGATGTCGGCCTCGCGGGTGTGCGCGGCGAGGTCCAGGGTGCCGGTGTGGCAGAGGGTCACGGTGGCGTTCTCGCTGCGCCGGGTGAGCAGCAGGCCCAGCGGCCGGCCCACCGTGTTGCCCCGGCCGACCACCGCCACCTTCGCGCCACGCAGCGCCACGTCGTACCGGCGCAGCAGCTCGACGATGCCGCGCGGGGTGCACGGCAGCGGCCCGTCGTAGCCGAGGACGAGGCGACCGAGGTTGACCGGGTGCAGGCCGTCGGCGTCCTTGGCCGGGTCGATCATCTCCAGCGCCCGCTGGGTGTCCAGGTGGGCGGGGAGCGGGAGCTGGACGATGTAACCGTGGCAGGCCGGGTCGGCGTTCAGCTCGGCGAGGACCGCGTCGAGCTGCTCCTGGGTGGCGTCGGCGGGCAGCTCGCGCCGGATCGACGCGATGCCCACCTCGGCGCAGTCGCGGTGCTTGCCGTTGACGTACGCCTGGGAGCCGGGGTCGGCGCCGACCAGGACCGTGCCGAGGCCGGGGGTGACGCCGCGCGGCGACAGCGCCTTGACCCGCGCCCGCAGCTCGTCCTTGATCGCCGCCGCGGTCGCCTTGCCGTCCAGGATCGTCGCCGTCACGCCTGGATCGTCTCACGGCATGGCCGGACCGAAACGACGACAGGCAATGGTGACGATCCGTGCGGTGGGATACGTCACTCAGAGTAATCGCCTGTGGATCGCGCCACATTGTGGGACGGACACCCGGTGATCAACCAGGGCGGAGTGGACAGCGGGGCGACTAGCGCCCACCCCCGGCGGGACCGCGCTCCAGGCGCGGTCGGGCAGCCCCAAAAGGGGCTTTGAGCAGCAACGGAGACCAGCTCGCATAGCAGACCGACCGGTCGTCGACAAGACCGGGGCCCCTACTCCGTTATCGCTTCGCAACGCTCTCGTTGCCGAAGCCGCCTACCACGACCTACCGTTGCCGCTCGTTGCGCAGCGTTACCCAGCGCCGGGCCTGACTGCGCAGCGTGAGGAGATGAGGAGACTCAATGCGTGTTCGTAGGCTCGCTGCCTGGACCGCCCTCCCGCTCGCGGTGACCCTGGGCCTGGTGGCCTGCGGCTCGGGCGGCGACGGCGGCAAGAGCGACCCCAACGCGGCCGTGCGGATCGAGATCGCCGAGCCGCAGCACCTGGTCCCGACCAACACCAACGAGACGAGCGGCTCGCAGGTGCTGGCCGCCCTGTTCAGCCCGCTGGTCGACTACGACGAGGCGAACAAGCCCTACGAGGTGGCGGCCCAGTCGGTGACGTCGTCGGACAACAAGGTCTGGACGATCAAGCTGAAGCCCGGCTACACCTTCCACAACGGCGAGCAGGTCACGGCGGACAACTACATCGACGCCTGGAACTACGGCGCGTACGCCCCGAACGGCCAGAACTCGAGCTACTTCTTCGAGAAGATCGCCGGCTACGAGGACCTGCAGGGCGAGAAGCCGAAGGCCAAGACGCTGAGCGGTCTGAAGAAGGTCGACGACCTGACCTTCACCGTGACGCTCTCCCAGCCGTACGTCGACTTCAAGTCGATGCTGGGCTACACGGCCTTCTACCCGCTGCCCAAGGCGGCCTTCTCCGCCCCTGGCGTGCTGGCCGAGGGCTACGAGCAGGCGCCGATCGGACAGGGCCCGTTCAAGATGAAGGGCACCTGGCAGCACGACGCCAAGGTCGAGGTGGAGAAGTACGACGCCTTCCCCGGCCAGCAGCCGAAGGTGCACGGCGTCCAGTTCCGGATCTACCAGCAGCCGACCGCCGCGTACGCGGACGTGCTGTCGGACAACCTTGACGTGATCAAGGAGATCCCGACCGAGAACCTGTCGACCGCCCCGAGCGACCTCGGCGACCGGTTCCAGCAGAGCCCCGCCTCGTCGCTGCAGGTGCTGGCCTTCCCGACCTTCCAGAAGGAGTTCAGCAAGCCCGAGGTGCGCAAGGCCATCTCGATGGCGATCGACCGGGAAGAGATCACCAAGTCGATCTTCAAGGGCTCGCAGCAGCCGGCCCGCTCGTTCGTCTCGCCGGTGGTGGCCGGCTACCGGGAGGACACCATCGGCGCGGCCGGTGAGTTCAACCCGGCCAAGGCCAAGGCGATGTACGAGGCCGCGGGCGGCCCGAAGAAGATCGAGCTGTCCTACAACGGCGACGGCGGCCACAAGGACTGGATCGACGCCACCTGCAACCAGCTGAAGGCCAACCTGGGCGTGGAGTGCGTCGGCACCGCCGAGCCCAAGTTCGCGGACCTGCTGACCAAGCTCAAGCAGAAGCAGTCGGTCGGCCTGTTCCGGATGGGCTGGGTCATGGACTACCCGTCCATGGAGAACTACCTGGGCCCGCTTTACAGCACCAACGGCTCGTCGAACTACTACGGCTACAGCAACCCGCAGTTCGACAAGCTGCTCGCCGAGGGCGCCAGCGCCCCGACGCAGGACGAGGCGATCAAGAAGTACCAGGCGGCGGAGGACGTGCTGGCCCAGGACATGCCGGTGATCCCGCTCCGGTACGGCCAGAACAACTTCGGCCACTCGACCAAGGTCAAGAACGTCGAGGTGGACCTCTTCGACCGGGTCAACCTGCTGAAGATCGAGGCCGTCAAGTAACACCCCGGACGACGGGTCGGGCCACCTGCGGGTGGCCCGACCCGCGGGACGGCGCACTCTTCGCCCCTTTTCAGAGAGACTTCACAGTATGTTCCGCTTCATCCTGCGGCGACTGCTCCAGATGGTCCTCGCCTTCTTCGGGACCACGCTGATCGTCTACGCGCTGATGTTCGCCGGGCAGGGCGACCCCATCCAGGCGCTCGCGGGGGAACGCCCCGTCACCGCGGCGCAGCGGGCATACCTGACCGAGAAGTACCACCTGGACGCCACCGGCGTCGGCGGCTTCTTCTACCGCTACTTCGACTACATCAAGAACCTGCTCCAGGGCGACCTGGGGCAGTCGCTGACCGGACGGCAGATCGGCGACATCCTCGCCGCCGCCTGGCCGGTCACCGTGCAGCTCGCGCTGATCGCGATGGCCGTGACCGTCGTCTTCGGGGTCACCGCCGGGGTCATCGCCGGTATCCGGCGGGCCGGCATCTTCGACAACTCGACGCTGGTGCTCACCCTGCTGGTGCTCGGCATCCCGACCATCGTGCTCGCCCCGCTGGCGCAGTACCTCCTCGGGGTGAAGTGGCAGCTCTTCCCGCCCACCGCCGGTGCCGAGCCGGACCTGTACGCGCTCCTGCTGCCCGGCATCGTGCTCGGCTCGCTCTCGCTGGCCACCGCGCTGCGGCTGACCCGCACCTCGGTGGCGGAGAACCTGCGCGCCGACTACGTCCGTACCGCCCGGTCGAAGGGCCTGGTCAAGCGGCGGATCGTCAGCGTCCACGTGCTGCGCAACTCGCTCATCCCGGTGGTCACGTTCCTCGGCGTCGAGCTGGGCAACCTGATGAGCGGCGCGATCATCACCGAGGGCGTGTTCAACATCCCCGGGGTCGGCTTCAACCTGTTCCGCGGCATCCGCACCGAGGACGGCCCGCTGGTGGTCGGCATCGTCAGCGTGCTCGTCGTGGTCTACCTCATCAGCAACCTGGTGGTGGACGTCCTGTACGCCGTACTTGACCCGAGGATCCGCTATGAGTGACTTCGAAACGGTTGCGGCGACCGAGAACCAGTCGGCGCGCCGGGGCGTCTCCGGCGAGCCGGGCACGCCCGACCGGATCGGCGCGCCGCAGAAGCCGCGCAGCCTGGCCGGCGACGCCTGGCGCGACCTGCGTCGCAACCCGATCTTCTGGGTCAGCCTGTCCCTGGTCGTGCTGGTCGCCGCGATGGCCGCCGCGCCGTCGCTGTTCACCGCCAACGACCCGCGCGACTGCGTGCTCTCCCGGCAGCACGCCGGACCGTCCGGCGGGGCCATCTTCGGGTACGACTTCCAGGGCTGCGACACGTACTCCCGGGCGGTCTACGGGGCGCGTGCCTCGCTCCTGGTCGGCGCGCTCTCCGCGCTGCTCACCGGCGTGATCGCGCTGGTCGTCGGGATGCTCGCCGGCTACTTCGGCCGCTGGGTCGACGCGCTGCTCTCCCGGGTGATCGACATCGTGCTGGGCATCCCGCTGCTGCTCGCCGCGATCGTGCTGCTCAAGCGGGTGAGCAGCAGCAGCGACAACATCCGGCTGTTCGCGGTGATCTTCGTGCTGGCGGTGCTCGGCTGGACGACGGCGGCCCGGGTGGTGCGCTCCTCGGTGATCACCGCCAAGGAGCAGGACTACGTCGCCGCAGCCCGGATGCTCGGCGCCGGCAACGGCCGGATCATGTGGCGGCACATCCTGCCGAACGCGCTCGCCCCGGCGATCGTGGTGCTCACCATCGCGCTCGGCTCGTTCATCGCCGCCGAGGCCACGCTGAGCTTCCTCGGCATCGGGCTCAAGGCCCCGACCATCTCCTGGGGCATCGACATCGACGCCGGCCGGGTGCACATGCGGGAGTCCGCGACCCCGCTGGTCGTCCCCTCCGCCTTCCTGGCGCTGACCGTGCTCGCCTTCATCATGCTGGGCGACGCGATCCGCGACGCCTTCGACCCGAAGCTGCGGTGACACACTCATGACCCAGTCCGCTGTCCGGCCCACGCCGGCCTCCCCCACCCCGCCGGGCGGCCACCTGCTCGAGGTACGGGACCTGCACGTCGAGTTCCGCACCCGCGAGGGCGTGGCCAAGGTGATCAACGGGGTGTCGTACCACCTCGACCCGGGCGAGACCCTGGCCGTCCTCGGCGAGTCCGGGTCCGGCAAGTCGGTGACCGCCCAGGCGATCATGGGCATCCTGGACACGCCACCGGCGCACGTCCGCTCCGGCCAGATCCTCTACCAGGGCCGGAACCTGCTGACCCAGTCGGAGGAGCAGCGCCGGCAGGTGCGCGGCAAGGAGATCGCGATGATCTTCCAGGATGCGCTCTCCGCGTTGAACCCGGTCTTTCCGGTCGGCTGGCAGATCGGCGAGACGCTGCGCCAGCGCGAAGGGGTGTCCCGCGCCGACGCCCGCCGACGCGCCGCCGAGCTGATGGACCTGGTCAAGATCCCGGCCGCGGCGAAGCGGCTCGGCGACTACCCGCACCAGTTCTCCGGCGGCATGCGGCAGCGCGTCATGATCGCGATGGCGCTCGCCCTGAACCCGAAGGTGCTGATCGCCGACGAGCCGACCACGGCGCTCGACGTCACCGTGCAGGCCCAGATCATGGACCTGCTGGCCGACCTGCGCCGCGACCTCGACATGGCGATGATCCTGATCACCCACGACCTCGGCGTGGTCGCCGGCGTCGCGGACCGGATCGCCGTCATGTACGCCGGCCGAATCGTCGAGCACGCCGACGTGCGTTCGCTGTACCGGGCGCCGGCCCACCCGTACACGAAGGGGCTGCTGGAGTCGATCCCGCGGCTGGACGTCCGCGGGCAGGCGCTCTCGACGATCAAGGGGTTGCCGCCGAACCTGATGCGCATCCCCTCCGGCTGCCCGTTCCACCCCAGGTGCCCGTACGCGCAGCAGGTCTGCGTGGACGACGTGCCGCACGACCTGGTCCTCGGCGACGGCCGAACCAGCGCGTGCCACTTCGCGCAGGAGGTCCGTGATGACAGCGCCCGCTAGCCCGACCAAGGTCCGCGGCGAGACCATCCTCTCGGTCGACAACCTGGTCAAGCACTTCCCGATCACCCAGGGGGTGTTGTTCAGGAAGCAGATCGGGGCGGTCAAGGCCGTCGACGGGGTCAGCTTCGAGCTGCGCCGGGGCGAGACGCTCGGCGTCGTCGGCGAGTCCGGCTGCGGCAAGTCCACCCTGGCCCGCCTGCTCATGCGGTTGGAGACGCCGACCGCCGGCCGGGCCAGCCTGGAGGGGAAGAACCTGTTCAAGGCCTCCGGGTCGGAGCTGCGCCGGCTGCGCCGGAACATGCAGATGGTGATGCAGGACCCGTACACCTCGCTGAACCCACGGATGACGGTCGGCGACATCATCGGTGAGCCGTTCGACATCCACCCGGAGGCAGCCCCGAAGGGCAGCAAGCGGCGGCGGGTGCAGGAGCTGCTGGACGTCGTCGGGCTCAACCCGGAACACGTCAACCGGTACCCGCACCAGTTCTCCGGCGGCCAGCGGCAGCGCATCGGCATCGCCCGGGCGCTCGCCCTGCGGCCCGAGATCATCGTCTGCGACGAGCCGGTGTCCGCCCTGGACGTCTCCATCCAGGCCCAGGTGATCAACCTGCTGGAGCAGCTCCAGGACGAGTTCGGGCTGTCGTACATCTTCATCGCGCACGACCTGTCGGTGGTCCGGCACATCTCGGACCGGGTCGCGGTGATGTACCTCGGCAAGATCGTGGAGATCGGCACCGAGGACGAGATCTACGAGCGGGCCACCCACCCGTACACCCAGGCGCTGCTCTCGGCGGTGCCGGTGCCCGACCCGGAGGCCCGGGAGGACCGGAACATCATCCGGCTCACCGGGGACGTGCCAAGCCCGGCCGATCCGCCGTCCGGCTGCCGGTTCCGGACCCGGTGCTGGAAGGCGCAGGACGTCTGCGCCACCCAGGAGCCGCACGCCGTGCTCCGGGCGGCGGACCCGCACCCCTCGGCCTGCCACTTCGCCGAGGTACGCCCGGCCGCCTGAGCCGCCTACGACGGAGGCCCCGTCCCGATCGGGACGGGGCCTCCTGACGTGCGGCCCGATCAGGAACCGGTGCCGCGTGGTCCGGACGGGGGCCGGACCGGTGTCCTCCGCCCGGCCCGGATCGGGGCCGGACCGGACCGGACGACGCCTCAGAGCTGGGCGAGGTCGAACGCCCAGATGCCGCGACCGTGGGTCGCGACGTAGACCGAGTTGTCGACCGCGTTGTACTCGACGTCCATGCCGACGGTCAGCGGCAGGCCGGTGCCGAGCCGCTGCCAGTCGGTGGCGCCGGGCGCGCGGTAGAAGGTCGCCAGGTCGGTGGCGAGCACCAGCGCGCCGTTGGACAGCTCCTTGATCGAGCTGGCCGGCACGTCCGGCAGGTTCGCCGAGACGTCCGTCCAGGTCGCGCCCGCGTCGGTGGTCTCGTAGACGTGGCCGAAGCCGGCGCCCGGCCCCTCGGTGAACCGGCGGGAGAACCCGTTGATCGCGAGGAAGGCGTGGGCGCCGTTCGCCGGGTCGATCCCGACGCCCTGCACGAACCGGTTCGGGAAGTCACCGGGCAGGGTGATCTGGCGCCAGCTGGCCGGGTCGTTGACCTTCCCGACCGCGATCCCGCGGGCGAATCCGGCGTTGTTGCACGGGCCGCACCAGCCGACGTACGCCATCCCGCCGGAGACCGCCACCGACGTGGCGGTGTGGCCGGCACCCAGGTCGAACACGTTGGTCCAGCCCTTGCCGTCCTGGATCGCGTAGCCCTTGGTGTTCACCCAGACGTGCTGGCCACCGGCGACCCAGACGTTCGCGTCGTGGTCGTCCTGCGCGAACGGCGCGATGAACCGGGCCGGCTCGTCGCCCGGCCGGGAGCTGTACGGCTGGATGTCCCGCGAGGTGGAGGTCTCCGCCGTGCCCGGGCCGGGGTTGGCGTTGCAGTTCTCGGTCACCCGCATGGCCAGGTTGGTGTACTCCTGGACCTGCCGGCAGCCGTTGGCCGGGTCGGCGAAGCCGTCACCACCGTCACCACCGAAGTTCGAACCCATCACGGTGTCGCCGGCCCGCAGGATCGACACGCCGTTGTCCTGGAGGCCGCCGCCGACGATCGTGCCGGCCTTCGCCGGGTCCTTGCCGACCGACACCGAGTAGTACTGCAGGGCGTCGATGGTGCCGTCGTTGAGGCTCTGCCAGTCGGTCGCGTGCCCGTCCTTGTCGGTCTTCCCGTTGATCGGCCGGCGGTAGACGCCACCGTCGTTGCCGACGTAGACGAACCCGTTGCCGACTGCCACCGAGTGCTGGTCGGAGTGGGTGGTCTTGTTGCAGTTGTTCTGCGCGTCGTAGATGCTCCAGCAGGAGAAGCCGAAGTTCCAGTACGGGCCCACGGTCTTCCAGTTGGCGCCGCCGTCGGTGGTTTCGTAGACCTCCTCCAGGCCGGCCCAGACGTGGTTCGGGTTGGCCGGGTCCACGGTCAGGAACTGGTTGTACCAGGCCTGGATGCCGGGGCCGTAGCCCTTGCCGATCACGGTCTGCTTGAGGGCCGAGCCGGAGTTGCCCAGCTTGGACGAGTCGGCGATCTTGCTCCACGGGCCGGCCGGGTTGCCGTTGTTGGAGACGTAGATGCCGTCCAGGTAGCTGTTCACGTTGCCGGCCGGCTTGTTGAGCAGCTTCGGCGACTGGTTGATCGCGTAGAGCTTGCCGCCGTCGGCGGAGAAGGCGAACGTCACGTAGCCGATGTCGTCGGCGGGGATGGAGCCGGTCGGGTTGACCTTCGCCCAGCCACCGGTGGTGTAGTCGGCGGTCTCGTAGAACCCGTTGTAGGTGTCGCCGGAGCGCCAGGCCGAGGCGACCACCACGTGCTTCGGGTTGCGCGGGTCGCCCGCCACGTCGTTGACGATGTTCTTGTACGCGGCGTTCGCGGTGCCCGCGTTCGCGCCGCCCGGCAGGTAGCTCGGGTTCGGCGCGAACTCCAGCTTCCAGGCCCCGGCGGCGCTGCTCATCGCGTGCGAGTAGAGGCCCCGGCTGGTGGCGGCCCAGACCTTGCCGTCGAAGAAGCGGAGCTTGTTGATGGTGGTGCTCTCGAGCTCGGTCCCGCCGACCCGGTCGGACGCCTTGAACGCACCGGTCTTCGGGTCGGCCAGCCGGTAGACGCCGGCGCCCACGTACGAGGTGGCTCCGGTGTTCCCCTCGCCGGTGGCGTACCAGAGCGAGCCGTCGGCGGCGAGCACGATGTCGCCGCTGGACAGGGTGGGCAGCGCGTCCGCGATCGGCGTCCAGCTCCCGCCGCCGGTCGAGGACCGCCACACGCCACCGTCCGCGCCGGCCGCGTACACGTAGCCGCTGTTGTCCGCGGCCAGGCCCGTCATCCGGCCGGTGACCAGCCCGGCGCCCCCGGAGGAGTTGGAGGCGTAGTCGCGGTAGCGCGGGTCGTCACCGTCGTACTTGATCTTGGTGACCTCGCGCCAGGCGCCCTTGGTGGTGGCGAGCGCGTTGAGCTGGCTCAGCGCGTTCGAGTACGCCCCCGGCGAGACGATGCCCGGGGCGTACCGGGCCTGGGCGAACTGCTCGGCGATGGTGCGGGCCTCGAATGCCTCCTCGCCGGCCTCCTCGGACGACTCGCCGGCCGCCATCTCCATGAACTCCCTGGGGTGCCAGGGCATGTTGGCGCCGGGCTCGTCGGCCAGGCCGAGCGTCTCCTGCACCTCGTGGTTGGTGGCGACGAGGCCACCGAGCGCGGCGGTGAGCACCAGCGCGCCCGCGATTGTCGCCGGCTTGCGCCAGCGGGACTTGGACATGTGAATCCTCCGGGATTCAAGGGGTACCCGGGCAGGATGGCCCGGATGGGGAAACCATGGGCGACGGATGGCGCCGCATGGCGCTTCGGTGATCGGACGGACAGCCGTCCGCGCGGTCGACCCCTCAGCCGACGGGGTGTCCGGGCGGGACGACGGTCCTCACCCGACGGGTGGTGCGGGAGGGGTCAGGCCAGGGCCGGCGGGGCCCGGCTGGGCAGGCTGCCACGCGGGGGCAGCGACACGGCCGGTTCCCGGTAACGGGTCGGGGCGACCACCGACTGCGGGGTGCCACCGACGCGCGACGACGCGGCCGGGAGGAGATCGTCCGGTCCGTCGCAGGTGGCGACGCCGGCGCGGTGGTCACCACAGGGTCCGCCGGAGAGTTCCGTCCACAGCTCCGACGGAGCGTCGGGGAGCGTGAGGCGCGCGACGACGGCTCGAGGGTCGCCGGAGGGCGGGGCGGGACGGCCCGGCGTGGTGACCGGTGCGTCGACGGACCGTCCGTCCGGAGGAAGAACGGACGGGCCGTCGTGGACGATCGACCGATGCGCGGCGGTGACCACCGCGCCGGGCTCAAGGGTCTCCCCGCGGACGGGCACCCCCAGGCCGGCCAGGACGAACGCCAGCGCGACGACGACGGCGGTCAGCCGGTCGAGCACGCGCATGGGCAACCTGTCGGGAGAAGGGAGACAGCTCGGGCGGGCGGCGCGGCGGCCGCGGGCCGGAGCTGGCGGCGGGGAGAGTGGGGAGGGTCGATCGCTTGCTGCGGGACAACGCTAGCAACAACTTTCACAACCGGGCAACGGCAGAGCGGTCGTACTTTCGGCTGGTCAGCGCTCGGCTCGTGACATCACTCCGAACAGGAATGTCAACAAATGAAACAGGGGCGCGGCCGGCCGGCCGCGCCCCTGGCTCCGCATCCGATCAGTGGAAGAAGTGCCGGGTGCCGGTGAGGTACATGGTCACCCCGGCCTCCTTGCAGGCCGCGATGGTCTCCTCGTCGCGGATCGAGCCGCCGGGCTGGACGATCGCCCGGACGCCGGCCGCGATGAGGATCCGCGGACCGTCAGCGAACGGAAAGAAGGCGTCCGAGGCGCAGACCGACCCGCGGGCCCGGTCGGCACCGGCCCGACTGACCGCGAGCTGCGCCGAGTCCACCCGGTTGACCTGGCCCATCCCGACGCCGACGGTAGCGCCGTCCCGGGCCAGCAGGATCGCGTTGCTCTTCACCGCGCGCACCGCCCGCCAGGCGAACGCCAGGTCCCACAGGGTCGCCTCGTCGGCCGCCTCACCGGCGGCCAGCCGCCAGTTCGCCGGGTCGTCGCCCGCCGCGTCGATCCGGTCCCGCAGCTGCACCAGCACCCCGCCGGTGACCTGCCGCCACTCTGCCGGCAGCGGGGCGAACTCCGGGGCGCGCAGCAGCCGGATGTTCTTCTTGGCCTGGAGGATCTCCACAGCGCCCGAGTCGAAGCCGGGAGCCACCAGGACCTCGGTGAAGATCTCCGCCACCTGCCGGGCCAGCTCGACGCTCACCGGCCGGTTCACCGCGATCACGCCGCCGTACGCGGACACCGGGTCGCAGGCGTGCGCCCTGCGGTGCGCCTCGGCCACGTCCGCGCCGACCGCGATGCCGCACGGGTTGGCGTGCTTGATGATCGCCACCGCCGGCTGCTCCGGGAAGTCGTTCGCGGCCCGCCAGGCGGCGTCCGCGTCGACGTAGTTGTTGTACGACATCTCCTTGCCGTGCAGCTGCTCGGCCTGGGCCAGGCCGGCAGGGCTGGCCGGGTCGGCGTAGAGAGCCGCCGCCTGGTGCGGGTTCTCGCCGTAGCGCAGCACCGCCTGCCGCCGCAGCGAGAGCCCGGCGAACTCGGGCCAGCCGTCGGCGGCCGGGGCCACTGTGGTGGCGAACCATTCGGCGACCGCCACGTCGTACTCGGCGATGTCGGCGAACGCGCGGGCGGCGAGCGCGCGGCGCTGGGCCAGCGTGAAGCCGCCCTCCGCGAGCGCGGCCAGCAGCGCCGGGTAGGCCGCCGGGTCGGTCACCACGGCGACCGAGGCGTGGTTCTTGGCCGCGGCCCGGACCATCGCCGGACCGCCGATGTCGATCTGCTCGACGCACTCGTCCTGGCTCGCGCCGGAGGCGACCGTGGCCTGGAAGGGGTAGAGGTTGGAGATCAGCAGGTCGATGCCGGCGATGCCGTGCTCGTCGAGCTGGGCGACGTGGGCGTCCTTGCGCAGGTCGGCGAGGAGACCGCCGTGGATCTTCGGGTGCAGGGTCTTCACCCGGCCGTCGAGGATCTCCGGGAAGCCGGTCACCTGCTCGACCGGGGTCACCGGCACGCCCCCGCCGGAGATCGTCGACGCCGTGCTGCCGGTCGAGACGATCTCCACCCCCGCCGCGTGCAGGGCGCCGGCCAGCTCGACCAGGCCGGTCTTGTCGTAGACGCTGACCAGCGCCCGCCGGATCGGGCGGCGCGCGTCCTCAGTGGCGTTCACGGAATGGTGACCTTTCTGCCGGTGATCGTCCAACCTTCACGGACCAGCCGACCGACCTGCTCCACGAGCTGGCGCCGCTCGGCGGACTTGATGCGCTCGGTGAGCGTCTCCTCGTCGTCGTCGTCCAGCACCGGCACGGCGACCTGGGCGACGATCGGGCCGGTGTCCATCCCGGCGTCGACGAAGAACAGGGTGGCCCCGGTGACTTTCACGCCGTACGCCAGCGCGTCCCGGGGACCGTGGATGCCGGGGAACGCCGGCAGCAGGGTGTTGTGCGTGTTGAGGTAGCGGTCGCCGAACGCGGCCAGGAAGTGCGGGCCGACCAGCTTGAGGAAGCCGGCGCTGATCACCAGGTCCGGCTCGTGCTCGGCCACCCGCGCGGTGAGCGCGGAGTCCCAGTCCGCGCGGGTCGGGTGGTCCTTCACCCGCTCGACGAAGGCGGGCACCCCGGCCGCGGCGGCCCGGTCCAGGCCGGCGATCCCGTCCCGGTCGGCGCCGACGGCGACGACCTGCGCCCCGTACCCGGGGTCGGCGGTGGCGTCCAGCAGGGCCTGGAGGTTGCTGCCGGAGCCGGAGACGAGGACGACGAGGCGGGCGACGGACGCGGGCTCGGTCACGGCCCAACCCTATCGGGCAGGTCGGGAGGTCCGGCGCTCGGGCGGCGGCCGCGCAGGTGATCTCCCGGGTGGCACCGGCACGATACGCTGCCGGTCGCCCGGTGTCCGGCCCGTGCCCGGTCCCGCACCCCGTCAGTGAACCGGCACCGCAACGGTGTCGTTGATATGAGGAGTACGCCGCATGCAGCCCGGATACCCCCAGCAGCAGCCGCCGCCGATCGACAACAACATGACCATGTCGATCGTCTCGATCTTCCTGTTCTGGCCGCTCGCCATCCCGGCCATCATCAACGCGTCCAAGGTCAACACGCTGGTCCAGCAGGGTGACTACGCCGGTGCCCAGGCCGCCGCCGCCGAATCGAAGAAGTGGTCCAAGTGGGCCGTGATCGTCGGTCTCGTCTGGATCGCCATCATCGTGGTGTGTTGCCTCCTCGGCGGCCTGGCCGGCCTCGTCGGCGGCAGCAACTCGAACTACTGACAGCCGACCCCGAGTTAGAGGAGCACTCAGTAATGCAGCCCGGTTACCCCGGTCAGGACCCGTACGGCCAGCAGCAGCCGAACCAGGACCCGACCTCCCCGCAGTAC
>NZ_JBJZOG010000131.1:0-14223 GCF_047200535.1 Micromonospora mangrovicola
CGCGAGCCGGGACGTGCCGGCGGCGCCCCCGCAGACCTTCCGGCAGTGGTGGGCCACCGAGCGGAGCGGGTCGTGAGCGCGCGGGAGGAGGTGCTGGCCCGGCTGCGCGCCGCGCTGGCCGCGGCCCCACCGGTCGTGCCCGCGCCCGGGCCCGCCCCCCGCCGCCACGGTGACCGGCCGCCCGGCCATCCCGAGCTGGTCGAGCTGCTCCGGCGGCGGCTGGTCGACTACCGGGCCGAGGTGCACCGGGCGGCCGGAACGGACGTCGCCGGCACCGTCGCCGGCACCGTGGCCGGCATCCTCGCCGCGGCCGGCGCCCGGACCGTGGTGGTGCCGGCCGGGCTGCCGGCCGGGTGGCGACCCGGGACGGTCGAGGTGATGGTCGACGAGGATCTGCCCGCCGCGCGACTGGCCGAGGTGGACGCGGTGGTCACCGCCGCCGCGGTCGCCGTCGCCGAGACCGGGACGATCGTCCTCGACGCCGGGGCCGACCAGGGGCGGCGGGCCCTCAGCCTCCTGCCCGACCTGCACGTCTGCGTGGTCCGGCCCGAACAGGTCGTGGGCATCGTGCCGGAGGCCCTCGACCGGCTCACCCTGGACCGCCCGCTCACCTGGATCAGCGGCCCCTCGGCGACCAGCGACATCGAGCTGAGCCGGGTGGAGGGGGTGCACGGGCCCCGCCGGTTGCACGTCGTGCTCACCGACGGCTGAGCCGGTCAGACCGGGAAGTACGGGTTTCCGGCGGTCAGCCGGACGGTGAAGCCCGCGGCCTCCCGGTGCAGCACCACATGGTTGCAGGACTGGTGGCTGATCCACAGGCCGAGGCCACCGGACGCGCCGTCGCCGGCCGGGAGCAGGCCGGCGTACGGGTCCTTCGGGCCGGGGCCGTGGTCGTGCACCGTCGCCACGATCCGGTCCGGGGCGCTCCACACCCGCACCCTGACCGGTGACAGGCCGTGCCGCAGCGCGTTGGTCACCATCTCGCTGACCGCCACCGTCATGTCCTCGACGTCGTCGGCGGCGAGTTGCCCCCGGTCGGCGGCCTGGACGGCGGCGCGGGCCTCGGCCGGCGTCGGGTCGGTCAGCTCGACCACCGGCGTCGTGTGCTGCAGCGGGTCGGGCAGCATCGGCCGCTGCTCGGCCAGGTAGCTCGGCGGCTCGGTGTAGACCCCGGTGGGCACGTGACTGCCGTCCGGCCGGGCGACCCGGGGATGGGTGCGCGCCACGTCGGCCAGTACGCCGGGCGCGGTGATCCGGGTGTCGTACGCGCACATGCTCCACAGCGGGAAGTCGTCGTAGGCGTGGTTGATGGCCGACTCGTAGCGGGCCCACCAGTCCCAGGTCGCGCCGAGGGCGGCCGGGGGCAGCTCGCCGACGATCCGGATCTGCCGGGCGCCCTCGGTGACGTACCCGGCCAGCAGCTTCCGGTACGCCCTGATCGCGGCGGTCGGGCGGGCGTAGACGTCCCCGCCGGGCAGGAAGGTCACCCCGGAGTCGGCGGGCAGGGCCCGGCGGACCAGTTCGGCGTTGCGCTCGCCGAAGCCCACCACCGCCGGCTCGCCGGCGTCGACGCCGCCGAGCAGAAACGGCACCACCACGGCGAGCAGGTGCTCGTCGGAGTCGAAGAAGATCGCCTCGTGGTAGTAGCCGACGTGGCCGGCCGCAGCCCCGGTCCTCATCGGACGACCTCGACCTGGAACTCGGCGAGGTCCAGCAGTTCGACCAGCCGGGCCACCGCGGAGCGGGAGGCGCGCAGCATGACGGTCGCGCCGTGCCGCCGGGCGTGGTTGCGCAGGTGCAGCAGGTTGCGGTGGTCGACGAAGCGCAGCCCGGTCGCGTCGACCACCAGCCGGCCGCCGGCCGGTCGCGGGTCGGCCCGGCCCAGCGCGGCGGCGAAGAGCCGGTGGTTGGACGGGTCCAGCTCGCCGTGGAGCGTCACGACCCCCGGGTCGGTCGCCGCGTGCAGCCGGAACAGCACGTCCGCATTGGTCTGCGGGTGCAGGCAGGCCAGTTCGGCGATCGCCGGGTCGCCCAGCTCGCGCCGGTCGTACGCGCAGATCGCCGACATCGGTCGGTCCCGCATGTAGCCGTCGATGAGGTACTCGTAGCGGGCGAACGCGTCCCGTTGGGCGGGCGTACGGACCAGGGGCGTCGCGTCGGCCACCACCCGCAGGCCGGTGTAGCCGGCGGCGAGGGCGTCCTCCGTGGCGGCCTGGTACGCCCGGACCTGGGTCAGCGGGTCGACGACCTCGTCCGCCCGGTACATCTGCTCGACGGAGAGGAGCCGCAGCGCGCCGCGGCGCAGCGCGGCGTCGCGGCCGGGCAGTCGGTCCAGGCGACGGGTCAGCTCGTCGGGCGTGCTCGGGGCGATCAGGGCGATCCGCTCGCCGGCGGCGAGCCCGGCGGCCAGGAACGAAACCATCCGGGCGTCGAGCGCGGCCGGGTCGTCGTACGCCAGGCAGACGTGGGCGTGCGCCGTTGACGGCGGGCTCGCGTTGGTCACCGGGTCTGCCTCACGCGGCCAGTGTATGCCGCTCCGGCGGAACGGCCATTCCCGCCGGTCCCGGCTCCCGGCCGGGCGGTCGTGCCGGCCGGGAGCCGGGAGGACTACGTCACAGGACCCCGGTGTAGTCGCGCAGCAGGCCCGGCCAGCCGCCTTCGGCGGCGACCGCGTCGCGGACCTTCTCCCAGCCGCTGCCGTGCGCGTCCAGCCGGTCGTGCACCAGGTCGACCCGGGTGCCGCCGTCGACCGGGGTGAAGGTGACGGTGACCCGGCTGCCGGCGGCATCGGGGTCGGGCACCTCCCACCGGGGACCGATCAGCCAGGCGAAGGCGAAGGTGCGGGGCGGGTCCCAGGTGAGCACCCGTCCCCAGACGCAGGCCCGCCCGGTGACGCTCTCCTCCTTCAGCGCGCCGCCGGCCCGGGGTTCGACGACGACTCGGGCCAGGTCGTCGGGGAGCAGATGGTGCGAGCGCGGCCACCACCGGTCCATGCCGGTGGTGAAGACCTCGAACGCGCGCTCGGGGCCGGCGGTGACCCGCACGCTGGTGCGTACGGCGGTGTCGGTGTCTGCGGTGGTCACGGCTCCTCCTCGGGAGGGTTGTCGACGGCGTCCGCGAACGCCGCCAGGGCTTGTTGCCAGAACTGGTCGAAGTAGCCGCGCACGGCCGCCAGGCCCTGCGGGTCCAGCGCGTAGACGCGGCGGGTGCCGACGGCCGTCGAGGAGACCAGGGTGGCCTCCCTGAGCACCTTCAGGTGCTGGGACACCGCGGGACGGCTGACCGGCAGGTCGGCCGCGATCTCGGCGACCGAGCGTGGCCCGGCGGCGAGAAGCTCGAAGACCGCGCGCCGGGTCGGGTCGCCCAGCGCGTCGAGCATTCGTCCTTGGTAAGTGGCCACGAACGGTAAGTCTAGACTTTCGGATGCTGCTGTCAACCCGCCCCGCGACGGACCGGTGGGCACCGCCGCAGGCCGGTGTGCTGTGCTGTCCGTCGGCCGACGACCGGACGAGGGGAGGGACCGGTGCGTGGGGACCACGCCGGGCTGCCGATCGCTCCCGCGGCGGGAACCACCGAGCGGGCCCCGTTCAGCAACGCCCTCGCCGCCCGCTGGCTGCAGGCGCTGTACGACACGCCCCTGCTCTTCACCGGGATCCTCGACGAGCACGGACAGCTCCGGGAGGCCAACCACGCCTCCATCGAGGGCTGCGGCCTCGTCCGCGACGACACGATCGGGCGGCCGTTCTGGGAGTGCGGCTGGTGGGCGCCCGACCCGGACCTCAGCAACCGGCTGCGGGGCTGGTGCGAGCAGGTGCTGCGGACCGGCGAGCCGCTGCGCACGGAGAGCCACTTCTTCCTCGGCGACGGCACCCGGCGAATGGTCGACCTGGTGCTGATCCCCGTCCGCGACGACGAGACGGGCCGGACCTGGCTGGTGCCGACCGGCCTGGACATCAGCGACGCGCTCGCCGCCCGCCGGAGCCGCGAGGAGCGGGCCCAGGTCGAGGCTGACGCGTTACGCCGGGTGGCGGCCGCCCGGGAACGCGAGATCGCCGTGGTGCAGCGCGCCGAACGGCGCGCCGACGAGCGGCTGCACCGGATGGTCGCGGTGGCGCTCGACCTGCTCAGCACGGAGACAGTCGAGGATCTGGTCGCCGTCATGATGGACCGGGCGGTGCCGGTACTCGGGGCGGACGGCGGCGCGGTAATCGTCCGCGAGGGCGTCGAGCGGCTGCGAGCGGTCGTCGGCCACGGGCTCGGGCCGCAGGTGCAGGTCACCTACGGCGACCTGCCCTACGACAGCCCGCTGCCGGCCTGCTGGGTGGCGCGCACCGGCGAGCCGCTGCTGCTGCCGGACCGCGCCGCCGGCGTCGCCTTCACCCCCGAGATGATCGAGGTGTACGAGGACACCGGGCGGGACGCCTGGGCCTTCCTGCCGTTACGGGTCGGCCTCCGGCTGCTGGGCTCGCTGGCCGTCGCCTGGCGGGCGGAGCGGCGGTTCCGGCCCGACGAGATCACCATGCTGGAGGCGTTCGCCGCCCAGTGCGCGCAGGCGCTGGACCGGATCCAGCACCTGGCCGCGCAGCGGGCCGGCGCGCTGGCCGCCCAGCGGCTTTCCGAGGCGTTGCAGCACAGCCTGCTCACCTCCCCGCCCACCGCGGGCGCGTTGGACATCGCGGTCCGATACCAGGCGGCCGGGCACGGCATGCACGTCGGCGGCGACTGGTACGACGCGTTCCAGACCGCCGGTGGATCGACCGTGCTGGTGGTCGGCGACGTGACCGGGCACGACCGGGACGCGGTGGCGGCCATGGGACAGCTGCGCAACGTGCTGCGCGGGCTGGCGTACGACAGCGAGGACGGCCCGGCGACCCTGCTGGGCCGGCTGGACCGGGCGTTGCGCGGCCTCCAGGTACGGGCCCTGGCCACCGCACTGCTGGCCCGCGCCGAGCCGACCCCGGCCGGCTGGCTGCTGCGCTGGTCCAACGCCGGGCACCCGCCGGCCCTGCTGCGCGGCCCCGACGGCGGCGTACGGCTGCTCGCCGACCACGACCTGATGCTCGGGGTGCAACCCGGCGCGCCGCGCCGCGAGCAGACGGTGCAGGTGCCCGCCGGCAGCACCCTGGTGCTCTACACCGACGGGCTGGTGGAACGCCGCGCCGACGTGCTCGACGAGGGGATCGCCGACCTCATGCTACGGCTGGAGCAGGTCGGCGACGCCCCGCCGGACCGCCTCTGCGACCTGCTGCTCGACCTCGCCCCGGTCGATCACGAGGACGACATCGCCCTGCTGGTGATGCGCTGCCAGGCGCCGGCCCGGCCGGAAACCGGTGGCCTCACCCTCGCCCGGGCCGCATCCTGGCCGGCGTGACGAGCGTACGGGAACTGACCGCCGGGGACTGGCCGGCGCTCTGGCCGATGCTGTGCGCCATGGGGATCGGGCAGGACCCGCCCGAACTGCACCGGCGGCGTTTCCTGGACCTGCTCGCCGACCCCCGCTGGGCGCTGCTCGGCGCGGTGGACGCCGACGGGCTCGCCGGGTACGCCGCCGCCCAGGACCACGGTCCGCACCTGCGCTCGGGTGACGCGCACCGCACGGCCCGCCTGCACGACCTCTACGTACGCCCGGACCGGCGCCGGCACGGCGTGGGCGCCGCGCTGCTCGCGGCGGTCTCCCGGTGGGCGGCCGGCCGGGTCCGCCACCTGGAGTGGCAGGCCCACCGGGAGCGTGCGGCACCCTTCTACGAGCGGCTCGGCCACCGGGGGGACCCGTGCCCGCAACCCGAGTACCCGACCTTCCTCGTCGACTTCGGCCCGCGCTGACCCGGTGATCCGCCCTGCGCGACCCGTCAGGGCAGCGGGTGGGAGATGCCTCGGGCGTGATCGGTGACGGACGCGCCGACCACGGTGGCGGCCAGCGGCAGTACCTCCAGGCAGCGGCGGACCGCGGCGGCCATCAGCGCGTTCGGCACCCGCATGGAGAGCGTGCAGTGCGGCACCCAGCGTCCCGGCTGGTAGTGCTCGACGAGGTCGATGCCGGCCCGGGCGAGCCGGTGGTGCACCTGGGCGTGGTGGGACAGCAGCTCGTTCGTGGGAGTCGGCCCGAGCCAGAGCACCCGCCCGACGAACTGGCCGGCGTGCTGGAACTCCAGCCGCAGCGGGGCGGCCACCACCATTCCGGCGAGCGCCCCGGCGACCCGCTCCGGGTCGAAGCGCGGGGCCACCGCGAGCGAGACGTGCGGCCGGTGCCGCTGTTCCAGCAGGGATTTCATGCTCTGCACGCCCTCGGACTCCAACGCGTCCCAGAGCACCCGGATCCGCCGGGTGGCGTCGGTGTCGAGATACAACTCCAGCGCCGCGACCACATGATCAGCGTAGGGCGAGGTTTGCCCGGCCGGGTGAGCGGTACTGCCCCTGGTGGCACCGACGGCGGAGGAGTGTGGACCCGTGGACGTGAACGACCTACTGACCGACGCGTACGGCCGGCTGCCCGACCTGGTGGAGTCGGCGGTCCAGGGGCTGACCCCGGAGCAGCTGGGGCAGGCCCCGGCGGCCGGCGCGAACCCGGTGGGCTGGCTGGTCTGGCACCTGACCCGGCTCCAGGACCACCACGTCGCCGACGTGATGGGGGAGGAGCAGTTCTGGGTCACCGGCGAGTGGGCGGACCGGTGCGGGCTGCGCGCCGATCCGAACGACACCGGCTTCGGACACGGCCCGGAGCAGATCGCCGCGGTCCGGCCGGCGGACGGCCGGGTGCTTGTCGACTACCACCGGGCGGTGGTGGACCGGACCCTGGCGTACCTGCGCGGGCTGCGTCCGGCCGACCTCGACCGGGTGGTGGACGAGAACTGGGACCCGCCGGTCACCCTCGGCGTACGGCTGCTGAGCGTGCTGGACGACGATCTCCAGCACGTCGGCCAGGCCGCGTACGTGCGCGGGCTCATCCAGCGAAGCTGACCGCGCGCCGGCGACCGGCACGGCCGCCTCCCCAGGCCCGCCACCAGCCCTCACCCGG
Organism: Micromonospora mangrovicola; assembly: GCF_047200535.1. NCBI lineage: Bacteria > Bacillati > Actinomycetota > Actinomycetes > Micromonosporales > Micromonosporaceae > Micromonospora > Micromonospora mangrovicola. The sequence continues at coordinate 7,016 of NZ_JBJZOG010000131.1, forward strand.
TCCGGGTGAGTTGGACCCACCCTCGCGGCGGGGACCCAGCGGAGACGACGGGACAAGGGGAGGGACCGATGGGCGCCTCGGCGGAACACCTGGCACGGCGGGTGGCCGGCCACCACCCCGAGCTGCCGGAGAGCACGTCCGGCACGCTCCGGTTCGACCTGCGCGAGGGTGCGCGGACCGAGCACTGGTACCTGACCATCGACCACCAGGACGTCCGGGTGGACCGGTCCGCCGAGGAGGCCGAGCTGGTGGTCCGCGCCGACCGGGAGGTCTTCGACCGGCTCGCCGAGGGGCGCCTGCACCCGGCGGCGGCGCTGCTGCGCAACGACCTCACGGTCAAGGGCAACCTGCGGCTGCTGCTGACCCTGCGGCGGCTCTTTCCCGGCCCGCCCGGAGCCCGACACCCGCGCGAGACGGCCTGCGGGCTGGCAGGTCCGCGATGAAGCACGAGCTGGTGCACGCCCTCTCCGGCAACTCGTTCGCCAAGAGCGACCGGCAGGGCGACATGGAGGTCGATCCGTACGCCCCGATCGGCCTGTGGTCGTTCGACACCCGGTTCGTGTCCCGGTGGGTGCTCACCGTCGACGGGCAGCGGCTGCACGCCCTGTCCCGGGACGAGCTGGCCGCCTTCGAAACCCGGTTCGTGCTGGTGCCGGGCGCCGCCAGCCACTACGTCGACGCCGACGTCTCGGTGATCCGGCACCGTTCGATCGACGACAGCTTCAACGAGCGGATCACCGTCCTCAACCACTCGGCCGAGCCGGCCGAGTACACCATCCGGATGGAGATCGGCAGCGACTTCGCCGACACGTCCGAGATCAGCCGCCCCGCACCGCGCCGGCCGATGGTCACCGCCGACTCCGCGCGCCGCCAGCTGCGACTCTGCTACCAGCGTGGGCGGTTCACCCGGGAGACGCTGGTGACCAGCACCGCCCCGGTGGAGGTCGACCAGCATGGCATGACCTTCCGGATCCGGGTCGCACCGGACGGCGAGTGGCACACCGACCTGCACATCAACATGATCATCCACGGCGCGGGCGACCGGGACCTGCGCGCCAGCCTGGAGGCCCACCGCCAGAACGTCCGGCAGGACATGCGGGAGGACCTCGCCGGTTGGCTCGAGCGCGCCCCGCAGCTCTTCGCCGACCGCGAATCCCTGGAGTCGGCGTACACCCAGGCGCTGACCGACCTGGCGTCCTTGCGCTACACGCCGCTGTCGTACACCGAGCGGGTGCCGGTGGGCGGCCTGCCCTGGGCGATGGCGCTCTACGGCCGGGACGCCATGATCACCTGCCTGCAGACGCTGCCGTTCACCCCCGAGCTGACCCCGGCGACGCTGCACCTGCTCGCCCTGCTCCAAGGCGGCCAGCTCGACGACTACCACGACGAGGAGCCGGGGAAGATCCTCGCCGAGCTGCGCTACGGCGAGGCGGCCGCGTTCGGCGAGCAGCCCACCGCGATCTACTACGGTGCGGCCGACACCACCCCGCTCTTCGTGGTCCTGCTCGACGAGTACGAGCACTGGAGCGGCGACGCCGACCTGGTCCGCGAGCTGGAGCACCCGACCCGGATGGCGCTGGACTGGATCGACACGTACGGCGACCTGTGCGGCGACGGCTACCTTCGCTACCAGCCGCGCAACACGGTCAACGGGGTGGCCAACCAGACCTGGCGGAACTCGCCGGACGCCGTGGTGGACCGGCGCGGCCGCCAGCCGGTGTTCCCCCGGGCGACCGCCGAGCTCCAGGGCTACGTGTACGACGCGAAGCTGCGCGGCGCCCGGCTGGCCCGGGAGTTCTGGGACGACCCGGCGTACGCCGGCCGGCTGGAGGCCGATGCGGCGCGGCTGCGGGAGCGGTTCAACCGCGACTTCTGGCTGCCGCACGGGGAGTACTACGCGCTCGCGCTGACCCCGGACGGGGAGCCTGTCGACGCCCTCACCTCCGGCCTCGGGCACCTGCTCTTCACCGGGATCGTCGAACCGGAGCGGGCCGGCGCGCTCGCGGCGCACCTGTGCGGACCGGAGCTCTTCTCCGGCTGGGGGGTGCGGACGTACGCCACCGGGCAGCGGCCCTACAACCCCGTCGGCGCCCACCTCGGCGCGGTCTGGCCGTCGGACAACGCGCTGATCGCGGCGGGCCTGCGCCGGTACGGGTACCACCACGAGGCGGTCCGGATCGCCGACGGCTTCTTCGCCGTGGTGGAGACGCTCGGCGGCTCGGTGCCCGAGGTGATCGCCGGCTACCCCCGCGCGGTGACCAAGTACCCGGTTCAGCTCCCGGCCGCCGGCCGGCCGCAGTCGTGGGCCTCCGGAGGGCTGCTCATGCTGGTCGCCGCGCTGCTCGGGCTGCGCCCCTGCGGCGACAACCTGCTGGTGGACCCGGCCGTCCCGGAGGGGTACGGCCGGGTCGAACTGCTGGACATCCCGGGCCGATGGGGCCATGCCGACGCGTTCGGCCGGGACCGGGCTACCCGCCGCCGACCCCGGCTGCGCTGACCGGCGGCTCAGCCGGGCGGCAGGACTTCGTAGGCGGCCGAGACCTGCGCCGCCACGGTCGGGTCGCTCGTGCCGAGCAGCGCCTCGATCAGCATCCGGGCCGGGTCCGGCCCGGCCCGCCAGGCGCGTGCGGCGGCGGCCCACGGCGGATCGTCCCGGGGCAGCGGATCGAAGAGGTGGTCGGCCAGGTGCCGCGCCGCCGGCTCGCCACCGTCGGCCGCCCACGCCGACAGCAGCGGCGCCACGTCGACCCCGGCGGCACCCGCGGCCGCCAGCACCGTCGTCGCCTCCCACGGCGCGGGGTGGGCCGACAGCGTCGCCGCCCACCACGCCCCCAGGTACGCCTCGACCGCCCGCCGCTGGTCGGCCGGCCAGCCGTGCCGATGCGTGCCCACCTTGCCGAGCAGGCTCTCCGGCAGCACCGGATCGTCCAGCCCGCCGGTGGCCATCAGCTCCAGCAGCCGGGGCAGCAGGTACCGGAGGTCCTCGACGTCGCCCCAGGTGCTGAGGCACCTGGTGGCGTAGCGGCCGAGCTGGCCGGCGGTGAGTTCGCGCAGCGGCACCCGTAGCAGCACCGCCACCTCGTCGGGCCGGACGCAGTGGTCGCAGTACGCCATCGTGGCGGGCCGGGGCTGCCGGGCGAAGGCCGTGTAGAGCTCGGCGGCGGCGGTGTCGAGGCCGGGGTTCACCGGGGCGCTGCCGGGGTCTTCCCGGGCGCCGCCGCGCCGACTGCCGGGGGCGCCGCCCGGGTACGCCGGGCCAGGCCCTTGTCGACCCCGACCAAAAGCAGCCCCAGCAGCCAGAACGCGAACGCGAAGAAGAGCGAGGAGACCCCGACCCCGTCGTAGCCCAGCTTGCCGGCGTCGATGAACGGGTACGGGTAGCGGTGCACGATCAGGCCGCGCACCAGGGCGAACCCGAGGTACGCCAGCGGAAACGCCAGCCACCAGGCCGCGTGCCGCGGACGGAGCCGGCCGCGCCGGTCGAGCAGCGCCCAGTCGGCGATCGCGAGCAGCGGCACCACGGTGTGCAGGAACTGGTTGCCCCACCACTCGCCCAGCTCGCGCTGCGGCTGGATCATGGCGAACGGGCTGGCCGGATTGGCCAGCACCAGGTGGTAGACGGTGCCGGTGATGGTGATGTACACGGTCACCGCGCCCTTGAGCGCCGACGGCGGCTCCGGGCGGTCCCGCCAGGCCAGCCAGGCGGCGTACCCGGCGAAGACGCCGACCGCCACGTTGCTCTGGATGGTGAAGTAGGGCAGCAGGCCGGTCACCGTGGCCGGGCCGAGGGCGGTGAGCACGATGCCGGCCACCACGCTGAGCACGATGGCCAGGCGGAAGGGAATCGCCAGTCGCCGACGCCGCGGAGTCACCGGGGCAAGCTATCAGCCCGTACGCCGGTGGTCACCGGCCCGCACCGGGCCGGCCCGCGGTGGGTCCGCTCGCCTCACGCGTCCGGCGGGTCGGCGGCCGGGGCGGTGGTCGTGCGGCGCTCCCCGGTCACCGCCCCGGCGGAGTCGCCCGGCGGGGGCGGCGGTGTGGACCGCTCCGGGACGGTATCGGTGATTGCCGCTGCGCCACCGCCGCCGGTGGGCGCGGGCGCGTTCGTGGTCGGTCGCCCGCGGTCCGTGGCCGGGCTGTCCGCCGGTCGGCCCGGGCCGACGGCGGGCCGGTCGGGCTTCGCCGGCCGGCCGGCCCCGCTGCCGGGGTTGGTCGCCGGCCGGCCGGCCTCGCTGACGGGTGTGGCCGTGGCCGGGGCGGTCGTGGGCGGGGCGGGGTGGCCCGGTCGGCCGGGTGTCACCGGTGACGTCGGCAGGGTCGCCGCGGACCCCTCGTCGGCCGGCACGACCGGCGACGATGTCGCCGGAGCCGGCTCGCCCACCGGCTGGCCGGCCGCCGGTGGCGTCGCCGGCGCACCGGGCAGGTTGGCCGGTGGGGTGTGGCTCGCCGGCCCGGCGGGTGCTGGCAGGCGTTTCCGCAGGTCGTCGAGGTCGGTCCGCAGTCGGTCGGCGCGTTGGTCGTCGCCGAGTCGGGTGAGGAGGGTGGCGGCCCGGTCGAGGCCGGCCCGAGCCTGGGTGTACCGGCCGGCGACCAGGTCGCGTCGCGCCTGGTCCAGCAGCCGGTCGATCTCGCGTTCGGTGACCACCGACTCGGCCCGTTCCGTCCAGACCAGTTCGGTGACCGGCCAGAGCAGACCGTCCGGCTCGGCGTGGGCCGCGCCGAGCCAGACGCCGCCGGCCATCGTCGCGATGGTGAGGGCCGCCCCGGACAGCAGGCGTACCTTCCGTCGCCGCGTGCGGCCGGTGCCGGGCCGGGGCCGGCGCAGGCCGGCCGCCGATCCGCTCGACCCGTGGTCCGTCCGGTCCGTCGGTCCGCCGGCGTCACCGTCCAGGCCGGACCGGCCCGTCGGGGTGGCGGGCCGCGTGCCGTCCGGTACCGGGCACGGGGCGGTCTCCAGCCGGGCGGCCCGGGTCTCGATCTCGGTGTGCCAGCCGGCCAGCATCGCGGCCACCGGGTCGTCCGGCGGCGGTGGCGTGCCGCGGCGGAGCGCGTCGAGCAGCTCGTCGTCGCGCAGCACCGGGTCCTCGGGACCCGTCGTGCTGTCGCCGTTCACCGCAGCACCCCTGTCAGCGAGTCACCGGCGAGGGCGCGCAGCCGGGTCAGCGCCCGGTGCTGCGCCAGCCGTACGGCACCAGCGGTCATACCGAGCACCGTACCGACCTCGTCGGCGGTCATCCCGACGGCCAGGCGGAGCACCAGGATCTCCCGGTGGGTCGCCGGCAACTGGGCCAGCAGCCCGGAGAGGCGGGCGCCGAGGTCGGCGGTGAGCGCTCGTGGCTCCGGTCCGGGAGCGGGGTCGACGGTGTCGGGCAGGTCGGCGACGCTCTCCGTCCGGTCGCGGCTGGCCGCACGGCAGGCGTCGGCGACCTTGCGGGCGGCGATGACGTATACGAAGGCGAGGAACGGGCGGCCCTGTTCGGTGAAGCGGGGCAGGGCGCGCAGCACCGCGATGCAGACCTCCTGGGCGACGTCCTCGGCCGTGGCGCCGCCGGCCCCGACGTGCCCGAGTCGGGCCAGGCTGTAGCGCACGACGATCGGCCTGATCTGGGCGAGCACCCGGGTCACCGCCCCGGGATCACCGGCCACGGCCCGGCGGACGAGGTCGGGATCCGGTGTGTCCATCGAGGTCAACGATGCCCTTCCGCTCTGCGTGGGCTCGACGGTAACCGGCCGTCGTCGTACCGCCAAGGGCTGGGTGAAACGCCGCGCCGGCCGACGGCGATAACCCGGCAGGAGCGACGTACCACCCGCCCGGCCTGGCGTTTCCGACGTCAGGCCAGTCATTGTGCGCCCTTTAGTATGAATTTATATATTTCCAGTAACGAATGGCTGTCCGCTCTGGTCCGCGGGTTGTCGGCTGCGCCAGCCTCGGCGTGGGCCAACCGGCCCGACCGCACGTGGAGAGGAACCCCCATGCGCAAGACACTCGGCGTCGCGATGCTCACCGGCATCGTCGTCGCCGCCTCGGCGACCGGCGCCACCGCCGCCCCCCGCACCGAGGTGGAGACCGGCTACATCGTCGTCCTCCGCGCCGACGCGAACTCGTCGTCGGTCGCCGCCGAGCAGGCCCGGGCGACCGGTGCCACCGTGGGACACGTCTACGAGCACGCCCTGCGCGGCTACTCGGCCCGGATGAGTGCCACCGCCGCCGCCCGCGTCGCCCGCGACTCCCGGGTGCTCTTCGTTCAGCCCGACGGCGTGGCGACGACCGAGGCGCAGACCACCCCGACCGGCATCGACCGGGCCGACGCGGAACTGAGCCCGACCGCGAAGATCAACGGCACGGACGAGCGGGTGAACGTCGACGTGGCGGTCATCGACACCGGCATTGACCTGACCCACCCGGACCTCAACGTCTACACCGCCGGGGCGAAGAACTGCTCCACCGGCAGGAGCGCCAACGACGGCAACGGGCACGGCACGCACGTGTCCGGGACGATCGGCGCCCTCGACAACGGCGACGGTGTGGTCGGCATGGCGCCGGGCGCCCGGCTCTGGCCCGTCCGCGTGCTCAACAACGCGGGTAGCGGCACCTTCTCCGACATCATCTGCGGCATCGACTACGTCACCGCGCACGCGAGCGAGATCGAGGTCGCGAACATGAGCCTCGGCGGCTCCGGTTCCGACAGCGCCTGCGGCAGCAACAAGGACGCCATGCACGAGGCGATCTGCGCGTCGGTCGCGGCCGGCGTGACGTACGTCGTGGCCGCGGGCAACGAGACCGACAACGCCGCCAACCACGTGCCGGCCGCGTACGACGAGGTCATCACCGTCTCCGCGCTGGCCGACTTCAACGGCCTGCCGGGCGGTGGCGCGGCGGCCACCTGCCGCAGCGACGTGGACGACACCATCGCCGACTTCTCCAACTACGGCGCCGACGTCGACCTGATGGCCCCGGGGGTCTGCATCTACTCGACCTGGAAGGGCGGCGGCTACAACACCATCTCCGGCACCTCGATGGCCAGCCCGCACGTCGCCGGTGGCGCCGCCCTCTACAAGGCGACCCACCCGACGGCCACGCCGAGCGCGGTCAAGTCGGCCCTTCAGGCGGCCGGTACGACCAACTACAGCTGGCCGGCCGGCGACCCGGACGGCATCCAGGAGAAGCTGCTGAACGTCGCCACGTTCTGACCGGCGACACCTCGGCC
>NZ_JBJZOG010000132.1:0-13941 GCF_047200535.1 Micromonospora mangrovicola
GCGGGACGGGCGGGACGGGCGGGATGGGCGCAGGGCCGGACCGCGGTGTGCGGTCCGGCCCTGCGGCGGGACGGATTCAGTGAACGCCGATCAGCTCCGGGGTGGGCGTGGGCGGGTCGGCGGGCGGGGTCTGGGCGCGGGGACGCAGGAAGCGCGGGGCCCACCAGTTCGCCTCGCCCAGCAGGGTCATCAGCGACGGCAGCACCACGGCCCGGATGATCGTGGCGTCGAGCAGGATCGCCGCGGCCAGCCCGATGCCGAGCTGCTTCATGTCGATGGTGCTCAGCGTCGCGAAGATCGAGAAGACGCCCACCATGACGATCGCGGCGCTGCTCACCACGCCCGCGGACGAGGTGATCCCGTACGCCACGGCCTCCCGGTTCGACAGGCCGGAGCGCATCCCCTCACGGATCCGGCTGACCACGAAGACGTGGTAGTCCATGGAGAGCCCGAAGAGCACCACGAACAGGAACAGCGGCAGCCAGGTGACGATCGCGCCGATCGAGGTGAAGCCGAGCGCTCCCTCCGCCCAGTCGCCCTGGAAGACCAGGACCAGCAGGCCGTACGCGGCCCCGGCGGAGAGCAGGTTCAGCAGGATCGAGGTGAACGCGACCACCACCGACCGGAAGGTCCAGGCCATCACCAGGAAGGTCAGCGCCAGCACGAAGGCCACCACGACCGGCAGCTTGTCCCAGATGTGCTGGGCGTAGTCCTCGCTGGCGGCGACGCCGCCGCCGACCGCGTACTCGACGCCGGGGATGCCGCGCAGCGCCGTCGGGACGAGGTTGTCCCGCAGCTCGTGCAGCGACCGGGCGGCCTCGTCGGTCCGGCTCGCGTACGGCGTGGCCACCTCCAGCACCGACACCCGGCGGTCGGTCGACACCTGGATCTTCGGGCCGTCCCCCTCGGCCGGCGCGAAGAGCGGGTCGGAGGCGGCCCGGGCGGCCAGGTCGGTCAGCGCGGCGTGGACCCGGTCGGCCTGCTCGGCCGGGGCCCGCACCGCCACGGTGTGGCTGGTGCCGTTGCTCGGGAAGGCGGCGGTCAGCCGGTCGTACGCCTGCATCGCCGGGGTGGTGCGGGGCACGTCCTCCATGCCGGGGAACTTCAGCTTCATGCCCAGCGCCGGGGCGGCCAGAGCGAGCAGCAGCCCGACCGAGACGACCAGGGTGGCCAGCGGTGCGCGCAGCGCGGGCTTCAGCACGGCCGGCCAGAACCGGGGCCGGGCCGGCTGGCCGTGCTGCCCGGTACGCGGCGCGGTGAGCCGCCACAGCAGCGGCACCCGGGGCCGGTCCACCCAGCGGCCGAGCTTGGCGAGCAGCGCCGGCAGCACGGTCAGCGAGCCGATCACCGCGACGGCGACCACCAGGATCGAGCCGATCGCCAGCGACGAGAAGATGGCGTCCTGGGCCAGCAGCAGGCCGGCCATCGAGATGATCACCGCGGTGCCGGAGACCACCACCGCGTGTCCGGAGGTCTCCGCCGCGATCTCGACCGCGTCCAGGCCGGACCGCCCCTTGGCCCGCTCCTCGCGTTCCCGCCGGACGTAGAAGAGCGAGTAGTCCACGCCGACCGCCATGCCGATCAGCAGGATCACACTGGCCGTGGTGTCGGTGGCCGGCACCAGGTGCGAGGCGAGCGTGGAGAGCCCCATCGCGGCGGCGACCGAGGAGAGCGCGAGCAGCACCGGCACGCCGGCCGCGATCAGCGCGCCGAACGCGATGATCAGGATGGCCAGGGTGACCGGCAGGCTGAGCAGCTCGGCGCGCTTGAAGTCCTTGCCCAGGGTGTCGTTCAGCGCCTTGCCGATCGACGGGCCGCCGACCTCCTCGACCCGCAGCGCCGGATGTGCCTCCTGCACCCGGGCGGTGGCGTCCTGCAGCGGCTGCACCCGGTCCTCGGCCGTCTCCGGGTCGCCGGACATGGTGATCGGCAGCAGCAGGGCGTTGCCGTCCCGCGACGGCAGCGGCGCACCCACCGAGGCGACCCCGTCGACCTGCCGCAGTCGCGCGGCCGCGTCGTCGGCGGCGGCCTTCGCCGCGGCCGGGTCCAACGCCCCGGACCGGGACGTGATCAGCACGTTCTCGGTGGCCGGCTGGTGGAAGCCGCCACTGTCGACGATCAGCTGGGCCCGTCCGAACTCACCGATCGCCTGGTCCTCGTCGGTCGCCTCCGTCAAGCCGGCGGCGTTCCCGCCGACGAAGCACACCGCCACGAACACGACCCACAGCGCGATGGCCCGCCACGGGTGCTCCGCACTCCACCGTGCCAACCGCACGGTCACCGGTCGCCTGCCCATACCTGGGTTCCCCCTCCACACGTCGGCCCCCTGCCGACGGTGCTGACGCTAGGCAGCGGGCGACGCCCGGACATCGGGGAACGGCCCCGGCTCGTCCCCGATCCACCTGGCTACGGCCGAACGGACCGCACCGGCTCCGCAAAACCGGGCAGAAGGGAATTTTCCGGGTACGGTCCGGGAACGCGCCCGGAACCGCCCGGCGAGGCACACGCGCGCAACCCCGAGCCGGCTCGGGGTCATCCCCGGAGGGCACCCCGAGGGCGGGGCTGGCAGCGCGGGCAACTGTACGACGATCGGTTCATGAACGCCTCGCGCCGGATCGGCGCCCCGCAGCGCGGGCAGGGCTCCCCCTCCCGGCCGTACGCGTTCAGCGAGCGGTCGAAGTAGCCGCTCTCGCCGTTGACGTTGACGTACAGCTCGTCGAAGCTGGTGCCGCCCTGCTTGATCGCCTCGCCGAGCACGTCGCGCACGTGCCCGAGCAGCCGGTCGGCCGCCGGGCCGGTCAGCGCGTCGGTCGGGCGGGCGCCGTGCAGCCTCGCCCGCCACAGCGCCTCGTCGGCGTAGATGTTGCCGACACCGGAGATCAGGGTCTGGTCGAGCAGCGCCCGCTTCACCTCCGTACGCCGCCGCCGCAGCGCGGCCACGAAGTCGGCGTCGGAGAACGCCGGGTCCATCGGGTCCCGGGCGATGTGCGCGATCTCGGACGGCAACTCCGCCCCGCCCACGGAGACCGACAGGCCGCCGAACGTCCGCTGGTCCACGAAGCGCAACTCCGGACCGTCGTCGGCGAACCGGAACCGGATCCGCAGGTGCAGCTCGTCGGCCGCCCCGACCGGCTGGAACAGCAGCTGGCCGGACATGCCCAGGTGCCCGATCAGGGCGTCCCCGCTGTCCAGCGGCAGCCAGAGATACTTGCCCCGGCGCCGGACGTCGGTGATCGTCCGGCCGGTCAGCACGTCGGCGAAGTGCGCCGCGCCGGGCTCGTGCCGGCGGACCGCCCGGGGGTGGCGCACCTCCACCGAGGTGATCGTCCGTCCGATGACCCACTGGGCCAGCCCCTGCCGGACCGTCTCGACCTCGGGCAGCTCAGGCACGTCCGGCGCCCGCCCCGGCCGCGTCGGCGGTGGGTCCGGGGCCGTCGACGCCGGCCGACGCCTCGGTGCCCTCGGCCGCCGCCTTGGCGGCGGCCTCGGCCTCGGCCTGCTCGGTCAGCCTCCGCCAGGCCGACTCGGCGGCCCGCTGCTCGGCCTCCTTCTTGCTGCGCCCGTCGGCGCCGCCGTACCGGTTGCCGGCCACCACGACCCAGGCGGTGAAGGTCTTCAGGTGGTCGGGTCCGGTGCCCTCGATCCGGTACTCCGGGACACCCAGCCCGAGCGCGGCGGTCAGCTCCTGGAGGCTGGTCTTCCAGTCCAGCGCGGCGCCCCGGCCGGCCGACTCGGCCATCAGCGGGTCGAAGAGGCGGTGGATCACGATGGCGGCGGTGTCCAGGCCGTACTGGAGGTAGATCGCGCCGAGCAGCGCCTCCAGCGTGTCGGCCAGGATGCTGGCCTTGTCCCGGCCACCGGTGGCCTCCTCGCCCTTGCCCAGCAGCAGGTACGCGCCCAGCCCCTCCGGGCCGAGGCCGCGCGCCACATCGGCCAGCGCGCGCATGTTCACCACGCTGGCGCGCAGCTTGGCGAGCTGCCCCTCGGGCAGGTCCGGGTGGTTGTGGAAGAGCGCCGTGGTGATCACCACGCCGAGGACCGAGTCGCCCAGGAACTCCAGCCGCTCGTTGGTGGGCAGCCCGCCGTTCTCATACGCGTAGGACCGGTGGGTCAGCGCGCGCTCGAGCAGCTCCGGGTCGAGCGACACCCCGAAGGCCGCCTCCAGGTGGCCGACGGGAGCACGCCGCCGCTTGTCGTTGGTCATGGTGCTACCTCGGTGTCGTTTCGGTCAGGTGCGGGATCGTGGGGAACGCCGTCGAGCAGCGCCGAGACGGTGTCGGTGGCCCCGCGCCGCCACAGGTGGGCGGCGAGGGCGATGCCGGAGGCGACGTCGTCGGGCCGGGCCGCGCCGTGGCAGACGACCACCGTGCCGGCCACGCCGAGCAGGGCCGCCGCGCGCGGGGCGCCACCGCTGGCCGGCGGCCCACCGGCCATCGCGTACGCCCCCTCGATCGCCTTCAGCAGCACGTTACCGGTGAACCCGTCGGTGACCACCACGTCGGCGCGGGAGCCCAGGCAGACGTCGTACCCCTCGACGAGGCCGACGTAGCCGGCGTCGCAGGGCAGCGGGACGGCGGAGAGCGCGGGATCGGCGGAGCGGCGCAACCGGTCGCCCTTGCCCGCCTCGGTGCCGACGGAGAGCAGCCCCACCCGGGGGGCGGCGACGGCGTGGGCCACGGCGGCGTACGCGGCGCCGAGCACGGCATGCCGGGCGAGCGTGGCCGGTCCGGGTTCCAGGGTGCCGCCGACGTCCAGCAGCACCACCGGGCCGGCGACGGCGGGGAGGGTGGCCACCAGGGCCGGGCGGCGCACCCCGGCCCAGCGACCGAGGCCGAGCACGGCGGCGGTGACGGTGGCGCCGGTCGAGCCGGCGGAGACGAGCGCGTCGGCGGACCCGTCGCGGACGGCGTCGACCGCCGCGCTGACGGTGCTCTCCGCACGCGCGGCGGTGGGATGGTCGGCCATGCCGACGGCGGTCCGCACCCGGCGGACCGTGACCCGGGCACGCTGTGCCGGGTCGAGCGCACCGATCAGCTCGTCGGCGACCTCGGTCGGTCCGACGAGCAGCAGGTGCAGGTCAGGGTCGGTGCGCACTGCTCGCAGAGCGCCGTCAACCACGACGGCGGGAGCATCGTCCCCGCCGAGGAGGTCAACGGCGATCCGCGCGGTGCCCGGCTCCACCGGTACGCCGGCCGAGAGACGGCCGGCGGCGGAGGGAGCCGGGGCACCGGGCGGGAGCCATGGTGCGCGCGCCACCCGACCGGTGGTCGGGGACGTCACTCGGCGTCCAGGTCAGACCTCGAGGACCTGGCGGCCGTTGTAGGTGCCGCAGACGGAGCAGGCGGCGTGCGGCAGCTTCGCCGACTTGCACTGCGGGCAGGCCACGGTCGCGACCGCCGCGGTCTTCCACTGCGCCCGACGGGCCCGGGTGTTGCTGCGCGACATCTTGCGCTTGGGGACGGCCACGGTTCTTACTCCTCTGTACGGGTCAGTTGCGACAGGGCCGCCCAACGCGGGTCGACCTGCTGGTGACTGTGGTCGGCCGGCAGCTCGTCCCAGTGCACCCCGCATTCGGGGCACAGCCCTGGGCAGTCCTCCCGGCAGAGCGGGTTGGTCGGCAGCATGAGCACCACCGCATCCCGCAGCGCCGGCTCCAGGTCGATCAGATCGCCCTGCATCCGGCCCACCTCGTCCTCGTCGGTCGTGGTGTCCGTGGTGCTGTTCTCGTACGCGTACAGCTCCTGGATCCGCACGGCCACCGTGTCGTCGATCTGGCGCAGGCAGCGGCCGCACTCGCCCTTGACGGGACCGGTGACGGTCCCCGAGACGAGCACGCCCTCGGACACCGACTCCAACCTCAGGTCGAGGTCGAGGTCCGCGCCCTCCGGCACGCCGATCAACTCCACGCCGAGGTCCGCCGGTGCCGGCACGACCCGCTTGACGGTACGCAACGCACCAGGCCGACGCGGCAGGTCCCTCGTGTCGAGGACCAGCGGCGACCTGGGGTCGAGTGCGCTTGGCGAGTGTTTGGGCATAGTTAGACTCCGGCCGGTGAGAGGCCGACAAAAAAGGTTACCTGGATGACCGGCGGACCGTCGAACCGGGGGCGTCGCCCCTGGCCCGACGGCTGCCGGCGGTCGGCCTGCGTGCCGCCGGCCTGCGTGCCGCCGGCCCTAGAAGGGTAGCGGGCGATCCGCCTCGTCCCCGGCAAAGGTGCCGATCTCGCGCAGCGCGTGCATCTTGTCCCGGCCACGCTCTATCGACGCGAGGGCCCGGGTCAGGAACTGCTCGAAGTTGGCCAGAGCGGTGTCGACGTAGTCGTCCACCTCGTCGCGGAGGCGCTGGGCCTCCGCGCGGGCCTCGGCGATGATCCGGGCGCCCTCGTGCTCCGCGGAGACGGTGATCTCGTTCACCGAGACCAGGCGGGCGTGTTCCGCCTCACCCTCGCTGATGATCCGGTCGGCCTCGCGCTTGCCGGCCTCCATGATCTTGTCCCGCTCCTCCAGCAGTGCGGCGGCCCGGCGCAGGTCGGCCGGGAGTTCCGCGCGCAGCTCGTCGAGGGCGGCGATCATCTCGCCCCGGTCGACCATGCAGTTGTTGCGTGACATCGGCACGGAGCGGGCCTGCTCCACCAGGGCGATCAGTTCGTCGATGCGATCGAGCGGGTCCACCGGCACCTCACTCCTGTCTTCGTAGCCCCACCTACATGATGCGGCCTGCGCCCGAATTCGGCGCTGCACACATCATGTCGCGCCGACTCCACTCACGCCGCTCCACCCCTACCCGGCGCGTCGCCCTTCACCCCTCGCCCCGCCGCCGTCGCGCGCCGATCCGGAGTTGTCGGGGGTGGGGTCAGGGGTGGAGGCGGGCCGTCAGTTGCTCACGGACCACGTCGGGAACGTGGGGGGAGATGTCGCCGCCCCACTTGGCCACGTCCTTGACCAGGCTGGAGGAGAGGAAGGAGTAGAGCGGATTGGTCGGCATGAAGAGCGTCTCGACGCCGGCCAGGCCGATGTTCATCTGGGCCATCTGCAACTCGTAGTCGAAGTCGCTGACCGCCCGCAGGCCCTTGATCAGCACGCTCGCCTGCTGGGCCCGGCAGAAGTCCACCAGCAGCCCGCGGAACGACTCGACCCGGACGTTGTCGTACGAGGCGGTCACCTCACGGAGCATCTTGATCCGCTCCTCGACGGTGAACAGCCCCTGCTTCGACTGGTTGACCAACACACCGACGATCACCTCGTCGAACAGCCGGCTGGCCCGGCCGATGATGTCGAGGTGCCCGTTGGTGACCGGGTCGAAGGAACCCGGACAGACCGCACGTCTCATGATCGGCGACCGTACCAAAGGGTGGTCTCGCCGTAACGGCGACTGCGCCCGGCCGTGACGCCTTCCACCCAGGTGACCGGGCCGGTACGGCTGGACCGCTCGATGATCACCACGGCGTCCGGGGCCAGCCACCCGCCGTCGACCAGCGCGGACAGCAGCCCGGTGACCTCCTGGTCCGGCACGGCGTACGGCGGATCGGCGAAGACCACGTCGTACGGGCCGCCGTCCGGGCCGGCGGCGAGCACGGTGGCCACCTTGCCGGCGACCAGGCGGGCGGCCGGGGCGGCCCGCAGCGCGGCGATGTTCTCCCGGATCACCCGGGCCGCCCGGGCGTCGGACTCGACGAGCAGCACGTGTTCCGCGCCCCGGGAGAGCGCCTCCAGGCCGACCGCCCCCGAGCCGGCGTAGAGGTCGGCGAAGCGCGCCCCGGCCAGGTCCAGCTCGGCCTGCACCGCGCTGAACAGCGCCTCACGGACCCGGTCGGAGGTGGGTCGGGTGCCGGCACCCGGGGGTGCGGCGATCCGCCGACCGCCGAACGTCCCGGCCACGATCCGGGTCACCGTCTGCTCCTGCACATGCCCCTGACGCTACGCGATCACCAAGGCCGGCCCGGCGACACGGCGCGTGTCGTAGTACGGATCGATTGATCACTTACGGTGCATCAATGATCTCGAATTCATAACAGAGCTGTTTCTGGGTGCAGATCGGAGTAACGCCTTCGGCGTCGATGTCGCTAGGGTCTGCCCGGTTGTCGTGCGGGCGTGCGACTCCGGTCCGTCCGCCGCACTCTCCGATCTTCCCCTCACCAGGAGCAGACGTGAACCGTCTCAACCTCAGGCGCGTCATGGCGGTCACCGCCGGCGCGCTGCTCGGCCTCGCGGGCGTCGCCGCAGTGGCCGCCCCCGCCAGCGCCCACCACAGCGAGGTCAAAGTCACCGCCGAGTGTGACACCGCCACGGGCGAGTGGGTCACCACCTGGACCGTGCGGACCTACGCGCCGGCAGGGGTGAACAACTTCAAGCTCACGAAGGTCGAGGCCACGAGCAAGACGGGCGAGACCACCTCCCCCTTCACCATCGACGGAATCCAGGTCACCGACGGTGACTCGTACCCGCACCAGGTCTCGCAGCCGCTGGTCGGCACCGCCCGCCTGGCGGGCGATGTCACCGAGGCGTCGCTGACCGTACGCGCCAAGTGGGACAACGGGTTCCAGGAGAACGGCGACAAGAGCGCGTCCATCAAGTTCAGCGAGAGCTGCGACAAGGTGGTCACCCCGCCGCCGGCCAAGGCCAACCCCAAGGCCACGGTGACCGCCGACTGCACCGGCGACGTCGCGGTGAAGCTGGAGAACGGCCAGGAGGCCACCAAGGACGCCAAGTTCACCGTCACCGGCACGGACGGCTTCAGCGAGACCGCCACCGTCGAGCCGGGCAAGGACAAGACGATCACGGTGCCGGCCAAGAATGCCGGGAAGATCACCGTCACCGAGGCCGGCCAGGACCAGCCCCTCTTCGACGACAAGCCCGCCGAGGCCAAGGACTGCGTCCAGCCGGGCGAGCCGTCGGGCAGCTACCAGTCCACGTGCGACGAGCTGATCTTCCAGGTCGAGAACCCGGAGGACGGCAAGACCGTCGAGATCACCTTCACCCCGAACAAGGGTGACGCGCAGAAGCTGGTCGTTCAGCCGGGCGAGACCAAGACCGTGAAGTTCAAGGCGTTCGAGGGCCTGACGGTCACCCCGACGGCCGAGGGCCTGGACGATTCCGAGCCGATCGCCTGGGAGAAGCCGGCCAACTGCTCCCCCGGCGCGGGTGGCGGCAAGGAGGAGGGCCCGACGCTGCCGCTGACCGGCGCCGCGACCGGTGGCATCGTGGCCGGCGCGATCGCTCTGCTGGCGGCCGGTGCGGTCCTGTTCGTGGTGGCCCGCCGCCGCAAGGTGCGGTTCACCGCCTGAGCCACAACAGCCTGATCCGAGGGCGCGTCGACCACCCGGTCGGCGCGCCCTCGGCGCATCCGGCCCTCGGCTCGATCGGCGCCACTCGCCGCACATCCTGGCGTCGTGGCGCGCCTCGCCCGCATGGCTGGTCGCGTCTGCGGCAACCACAGGCATGCGACGACCCGAGTGGATCGGCCAGCCCGGCGGAGGCCTCAGCCCTTCTCGAGGTACTCCGCGCGTTCCTCGTCGACCAGGGCGGCGACCGAGGCGGCCAGCGCCGGGTGCCGGGTCAGCTCCGGATCCTCCTCGACCAGGGTGATCGCCTCGGCCCGGGCGTCCCGGATCAGGTCGGTGTCCCGCAGCAGCGACAGCAGCCGCAGGTGCGAGCGGCGCCCGGACTGCGTCGCGCCCAGCACGTCGCCCTCCCGGCGCTGCTCCAGGTCCAGCTCCGCGAGCTTGAAACCGTCCGTGGTGGAGGCGACCGCGTCGAGCCGTTCCCGGGCGGACGAGCCCTCCACCGCCTCGCTGACCAGCAGACACAGGCCGGCGGCCGAGCCCCGGCCCACCCGGCCGCGCAGCTGGTGCAGCTGGGAGACGCCGAACCGGTCGGCGTCCAGCACGATCATCACGGTGGCGTTCGGCACGTTCACACCCACCTCGACCACGGTCGTGGCCACCAGCACGTCCAGGTCACCGGCGGCGAAGGAGCGCATCACCGCGTCCTTCTCGTCGGCCGGCAGCCGCCCGTGCAGCACCCCGATCCGCAGCCCGTGCAGCGGCCCGTCGGCGAGCAGCGGCGCCACCTCGGTCACCGCCAGCGGCGGCCGGCGGCCGTTGTCGTCCTCGCGGGGGGCCTCCTCGTCCGAGGCCGGGCCCTCACCGATGCGCGGGCACACCACGTACGCCTGGTGGCCGGCGGCGACCTCCTCACGCAGCCGGCGCCAGGCCCGGTCGAGGAAGGCCGGCTTCTCCGCGGCCGGCACCACGTGCGAGGCGATCGGCGAGCGGCCCTGCGGGAGCTGGGAGAGGGTGGAGATCTCCAGGTCGCCGTAGACGGTCATGGCGACCGTTCGCGGGATCGGGGTGGCGGTCATCACCAGCACGTGCGGCGGCTGGTCCGCCTTGGCGCGCAGCGCGTCACGCTGCTCCACGCCGAAACGGTGCTGCTCGTCCACGACCACCAGACCGAGGTCGCGGAAGTCGACCCCCTCGTAGAGCAGGGCGTGGGTGCCGAGCACGATGCCGGCCCGCCCCTCGGCCACCTCGGCGAGCGCCCGCCGCCGGGCCGCCGCCCCGAGCGAGCCAGTGACCAGCGCCACCCGGGTGGCGTCGTCGGCCGCGCCCAGCTCACCGGCCTGGGCGAGCGGGCCGAGCAGGTCGAGGACGCCCCGGTAGTGCTGGGCGGCGAGCACCTCGGTCGGGGCGAGCAGTGCCGCCTGCCCACCGGCATCGACCACCTGGAGCATGGCCCGCAGCGCCACCACGGTCTTTCCGCTGCCCACCTCGCCTTGGAGCAGCCGGTGCATCGGATGCGCGGTGGCCAGGTCGGCCGCGATCTCCCGACCCACCGTCTGCTGGCCGGGGGTCAGCTCGTACGGCAGCCGGGCGTCGAACGCGTCCAGCAGGCCACCGTCGCGCGGCGGCCGGGCCTCCGCCGGCCAGTCGGCGGCCCGGTGCTTGCGCTGCACCAGGGTGAGCTGCACGGCGAACGCCTCGTCCCACTTGAGCCGGCGCCGGGCCCGGTAGAGCGCCTCCTTGCTGGACGGCCGGTGGATCTCATGCAGCGCCGTGCCGATGTCGGCCAGGTTGCGGGTGGCCCGGACGGTGGCCGGCAGCGGGTCCTCCGGCGGGGTGAAGGTGTCCAGCACCACCCGCACGCAGCGGGCGATCACCCAGGTCGGCACCGCCGCCGCGGCCGGGTAGACCGGGATCAGCGCCCCGGCGAACTCCTCGACCTCCTCGTTGGCCGCCGCCTCACCGTCGCCGCCCTCGCCGAGCAGCACGTACTCGGGGCCGTTGAGCTGACGCTTGCCCCGGAACTCGGTGACCTTGCCGGCGAACAGCCCCCACCGGCCGGGGCGCAGGTCCCGCTCCCGCCAGGCCTGGTTGCCGAAGAAGGTGAGGGTCAGCACGCCCCCGGAGCCGTCGCCGACGGTCACCTCCAGCAGGTTGCCGCGCCGCTGGCGCATCGGCCGGACCGCGGTGCGCTGCACCTGGGCCAGCACGGTGACCTGCTCCCCCACGTCCAGCGAGCGGATGTCGGTGTGCTCGCCGCGCTCGTCGTAGCGGCGCGGGAAGTGGTAGATCAGGTCGCCGGCGGTGTGCAGGTCGAGGTGGCTCGCCAGGGCCTTGGCGGTGCGCTCCCCGACCAGCTTCTTCAGCGGCGTGTCCACCGTGGTCGGCTCGCTCGTCATTCGACCCCCAACAGGAGCGGATAGTGCGGCTGGCCGCCCTCGTACGCCTGCACCTCGACGAACGGCCAGGAACGCTGGACGTGCTCGCGCACCCGGTCGGCCAGCCCCCCCGGGGCGTCCGCCCCGCAGAGCAGGGTGACCAGTTCGCCGCCACCGCCGAGCATCCGGTCGACGACCGCGGTGCAGGTGTCGAGCAGGTCGGCGCCGATCAGGTGCACCTCCCCCTCGACCAGGGCCAGCACATCGCCCGGCCGGCACGGTCCGGCCACGGTCAGCGCCTCCTTGCTGGCGTGACAGACCTCGGCGTACCGGCAGGCGCCGGCCGCCTCGGCCATCGCGATGACGTCGTCCTCGAAGCGCCGCTTCGGGTCGCGGACGGCGAGGGCGGCGAGCGCCTGCACCGGTGAGCGGGTGGGCACCACGCTCACCTTCACCCCGAGCCCGTGCGCCTCCTTGGCGGCCGTGCTGGCCACCGACTGGGTGTTGGGGTCGTTGGGGAGCACCACCACCCGGGCCGCCCCGGTGGCGCGTACGGCGTCGAGCAGCTCGCCGGTGGACGGGTTCGCCGGTACCACGGTGGCGCCCTCGGCGGCGAAGAGCTCGGCGATGCCGGCACCGGTGGCGACCACCACGGCCGCCCGGCCGCCCGGCACCGGGGCGGGCGCGGGCGTGGCCACCTGGTCGGCGAACCGGGTCACCGTGATCCGGTGCGGGCGGCCGGCCACCACGCCCGCCTCGATCGCCGCGCCGACGTCGTTGACGTGCACATGCACGTTCCAGGTGCCGTGGCCCGGGCCGCCGTCGCCGACGATCACCAGCGAGTCGCCGAGCGCGTCCAACGCGCCGCGCAGCCGGAGCACCGCCTCGTCGGTCGCGTCGAGCAGGTACTGCACCTCGTAGGCGTACGCCGAGGAGCCGGTCTCCCGGACCGCGGTGGCCGGTGGCCGGGCCGCGGGCACCGGGCCCGCCGCCGGCGGAGGACCCTCCCCGGTGACCACCTCGACCAGCGCGTCCAGCAGCAGGCAGAGTCCACGCCCACCGGCGTCCACCACCCCGGCGCGGGCCAGGGCGGGCAACTGCTCGGGGGTACGCGCCAGGGCCCGGGTCGCCCCGGCCGCGGCGGCCCGGGCCACGGCCGGCAGGTCGTCGCTGTCCAGGTGTTCGGCGGCGCGGGCCGCGGCGGCGGCCACGGTGAGCAGGGTGCCCTCGACCGGGTGGGCGACCGCGGCGTACGCGGCGGTGGCCGCGCCCGCCAGGGCGGCGGCGAGCTGCCGGCCGCGGACCGCCGGGGCGATGGCGAGCACGTCGGCGAAGCCGCGCAGGATCTGCGACACGATCACCCCGGAGTTGCCCCGCGCCCCCAGCAGCGCGCCCCGGGCCATCAGCCGCAGCGCGTGCCCGTGCGGGGTGTGCCCGTCGTCGGGCAGGGTGCCCAGGTCCATGGCGAGCGCCTGGTGGGCGGAGGTGAGGGTGAGCACCAGGTTGGTGCCGGTGTCCCCGTCCGGGACCGGGTAGACGTTGAGGTCGTCGATCTCGCCCTGATGCCGTTGCAGGGCGGCCAGCCCGCTCGCGCACCAGCGGCGCACCGCGGCGGCGTCGAGGGTGTCCAGCACGTCCGGAAGCCTACTGGCGTGCACCGACACGCGCCGGGCTCGCCCGGTCCGAGTCGGCGTGTCCGAGGATCCGGGGCGGGCCCGGCCCACCGTCGGAGGCCGGTACGCTGGGCGGGTTCCGCTCGGCACCGTCAGCCCGGCGCCCACCGCAGGGCGACCTGGCGCCGACGGCCGCTGACCGGGGTCGGTTGGGCGTAGCGGTCCGTCATCGGGTAACCTGGCCAGGTTGCCCGGGCAGCGCCTGGCGGCGACCTCATGAACGTTTCAAACCCAGGAGTATCCCGTGGCTAGCGTGTGCGACGTCTGTGGCAAGGGACCGGGCTTCGGCCACAACGTGTCCCACTCGCACCGGCGGACCAACCGCCGCTGGAACCCGAACATCCAGTCGGTGCGTACCCCGGCCGGTGGCGGCACCACCAAGAAGATGCAGGTCTGCACCTCGTGCATCAAGGCCGGCAAGGTCACCCGCGCCTGACGCGGTAGCACCACCCAGTATTCGTCGGTAGCCGGCGGACCGCATCGGTCCGCCGGCTTTCGTCGTGTCCGGGGGTCGGGGCAGAGGCGCCCGCCGGTCACCACCGCGGGCACCGGCGCGAGGGCGGGACAACCACGCGACCGGCCCATCGGACGGCCGCTGACGGCCGCTGAC
>NZ_JBJZOG010000133.1:0-13819 GCF_047200535.1 Micromonospora mangrovicola
CAGGCTGCCCAGCGGATCTACCTGTCGGCGACCCTCGGTGATGGCGGTGAACTCGAACGGGCTTTCGGTCGGCCAGCAATCACGCGAGTTGCCCTGCCGAGCACCACACCCACCCCTCGGTCAGGCCGACGATTCTTCGTCTTTCCCGAGCTGGCCGAGGTCACGGACCCCGTTGAGCTAGCCAGATCCATCGTGCTCTCGGCAGGCAAGGCACTCATCCTCGCCCCCGACACGAACACCGCGATTTCTACCGCAAGGGAACTGGCCCAGCCCGGGTGGCCCGTGCTGGGAATCGACGACGTTGAAGGCGGGATGGAGGGGTTCGCCGCCCTGCCGAACGCCGTCTGTGGGCTTGCCGCTCGCTACGACGGGCTCGACTTGCCCGGTGATCATTGCCGCGCCGTTGTGCTCGACGGCAAGCCGGATGCTGACAACCTCCAGGAACGGTTCCTCTCGCAGAACGTCCGTGCTGGCGCGGCCTTGGCTGAGCGCGTACGGACGCGCGTCGTGCAGGGCGCTGGGCGATGCACGCGGGGCCCGAACGACTGGGCTGTGGTCATTGTCATGGGCTCGGACTTGACGACCTACATGGTGCGCCCCGAAACCCGCCAGAACCTCGATCCTGAGCTACAGGCCGAGATCGAGTTCGGCATCCAGAACAGCCGGCGCACGTCGGAGGCCGAGATCCTGGGCAACGTTGGGACGTTCCTTCGCCAGGATGATTCGTGGCGGACAGACGCCGAGCCGATCATCACCGAGCTGCGTAACGGCGCGACCGTGACGCCGCCGGCAGGTAGCGAGGCGCTCGCTGCCGCGGTTAAAGATGAGGTTGAGGCGTGCGCACTCGCCGGCATGGGCGAGTGGAAGGAGGCCAGCGCGCGTGCCAACGAGGCCGCACTCAAGCTGGGCAAGGGTGGCGACACGCTGCGCGGGTACCGCTCCTTCTGGTTGTACCTGGCGGCGGTCTGGGCTGACCAAGCCGGAACCGTCACCACCGATCACACCCTGCGTCAGACCGCGCTTGCGTTCCGCGCCCAAGCAGAAGCAGCAGCGAAGCCGTCCATGTGGATCCGGGAGCTAGCCCCGTTGCCTAGCAGTCAGCCCTCGGCGCTCTCCTCGGCATCCGCGGTGGCGGTTGCGGCCGTTGCCGCCCGCCTGCAGGGCACCTCCATCCCGAAGGTGGCGGCGTTGACAGCCGAAACGCTGTCCGCCCTTCGGGAGCGCAAGCCAACCGTCTATGAACCCGCCTTGACCAAGCTCGGTTTCATGCTCGGCGCCGATGCGCAAAAGCCGCCTGGCTCTGGACGCTGCGACTCCACATGGTGTTGGGACCATCAGCTGTGGCTCGCTATCGATGCGAAGAGCGATCACGAGCCGGCCGGGCTGATTCCGCAGAAGGACATCCGTCAAGCTGGCGACCAGCTGCGTCTACTCAAGGCGGACCGCCAGGTCGCAGACATCCCGCCCGACAGCGCGACCGTGATCGTCTCTCCAAAGCCCGCCGTCGATCCCACGGGAGCAGCGGGGGCCGAACTGCACGTCCACGTGATTCACCCCGACGGTGTCCTTGCTCTTGCCGAAGCGGCAGCCCGAGCATGGGGTGCGTTGGCGTCGAAGCGCGCTGGACTTCAGGAAAGCCAGCTCCGTGAGCTGGTTGCTGACTACTTCAGCCAGGAGGGGTTGCTGCCCGAACAAGTACGCGACCGCCTGACCGCAAATCCCGTCGCCCCGCAGTGAACTGCCACGGTGCGCGGTGAAGGTACCCGTGGCGCCAGCCCGGCACTTTTAACGGGAGCCTGACAGCGCCCGGGCGAAACTCTGGTCGGTCTCCTCGTCAGACCACTCCTCGCGGCCTTCCATCTCCGCGTCGACCGGCGGCGTCTCCAAATGCTGCCGGAACTTCGCCACGTCCTTCTCCGTGCCGCCCTCCACCCACCAGGCGTAGATCACGTCCAGCAGCGACGGCAGCGGCAGGTCCAGCGGCTCCCGGCCGGTGCGCAGCAGCAGCGTCCCGTGGAACTCGGGCCAGCGTTTGACCGCCAGGGTCAGGAGGCGCTGCCCGACCCAGTAGGGCGGCCGGACCACTCCTCGCACACGTGCTGGAAGATCCCCATGGCGTCGGTGAAGTCGAAGCTGTCGTCGGTGGCTAGCAGCCGCTTGCGGAACACCGTCAGGCTCTTCGGCTCCAGCGTCTGCTCGAAGAAGTCGAGCACCGCCGCCACCTGGTCCGCCTCCGACCGGCTCGACGAGGCCGCCGCCATCAGGTATGCCAGCTGCGCGTCCTTCGGCGCCCGGCACACCATCTCCACCCCGTCCAGCTTGAAGGGCACGTCCGGCAGCTTCTTCTCGCCGTCGGACTGCTTCGCCACCTTCGCGCTGGTCGTGAACTCCCGCATCCTGCTTCCTCCCTACGAGCGGACGAGCCGGAACCCCTCCGGCACCGCTACCTCTTCCATCGCCTCGCGCAGCCACGGCTGCGCCCGCGTCCCCGGGTGGTTCACCAGGCTGGTGAACACCACCTGCCCGCCGGTCTCGAAACGCAGCATCCCGCCCGGCCGCCGGGGCCGGATCACGTGCGCCCCCGTGCCGTCGTGAACTGCCCCGGCGTACTCGACGTCGTTCTCCACGAACCCGTACACCTGGCCGCCCCGCACGCCGACGTCCTCGCGGTGCGCCGCCCGCAACCGCCCGGTGTCCACCGGGCACTTGAGCACCGCCCGGGTCCGCACCTTCCGGGTCACGCTGCGGACGAACGCCAGGACCGGCCCGGTCGGGCCGGTCAGCAGCTTGCGCACCTCGCCGGCGAACAGGTCGACGCGCGGCCGGACCACCACCGCCATCAGCGTCGCGCTCTCCGCGTCTTGCCGTCGCCGTCGGCCTCCGCCGTCGGCGCCGGCGCCGGCTGGCTGGCGTCCGGCGGCTCCAGGTCCGCGGTGGCCGCCCGCGCGGCCTCCTCACCCTCCAGCACCTCGTACCGGCCGGCGTCCACGAGCGTGGCCAGCCGCGGCCCCCACTCCACGTGCTGCACCGACCCGTCCGGCACACCCGGCATCGCCGTTAGCGCCCGCACCGTCACCTTCTGGCCCTTGCGCATCGCCCTCACTCCTCGCACACGCACACGTTGGTCATCACCGCGACCAGGACCTCCTGGCCGACGCAGCCGCCCGACGGGCCGACGCTGGACTGCTCCCCGATCCACACCGACTCGACGGCCTGCAGCTTCTGCAGCTCGCACAGCACCGTCCGGCGGATCCGGCCGGCGTCGTCGGCCAGCTCCGCCGCGCTGCGCTCGAGCTGGGCCCCGGTCGGCGGGTTGCCGGCGTCGTCGGGGCTCGGCGCGCACCGAGCGGTGCCCGCGCCCAGCTCCACCGCCCAGAACGCGCCCGGGTCGGCGCCCTCGTCGAGCGGCGTGCCGCGCCCGCCGGGGAACTCCTCCGGCAGCACCGGATACGTCCGCACGACCCGCACCCACGCCTGGCCCTCGCAGCACGAGTCGATCGCCACGTCACGGCCCGGCACCACCGCCACCACGGCGGGCGTCCCACCGAGTGCCCCGTCCAGCGCGGCGCCGATGAGCTCGCGCAGCTTCACCGCCACCGGCCAGGCCACGTCGTCGATGGGCTCCACCACGGGCTCGGTCACGACGTCCTCCTTCATCCTTGGTCCAGGTCCGGCGACCACACCACCGTGTCGCGGGGCAGCCGGTTCGGGTTCACCACCCGCAGCCACTGGTCGACCTCCGGCAGCCCGGTCATCCCGTCCCGGGCGAGCTGCGCCGGGTCGACGAACGTCTGCTGCACGCCCTGCCGCACCAGCGACTGCACCCTGCGGGGCAGCCGGCACGTCGTGTCGGCGACCATCGCCTTCGCCGCCTCGCAGGCGTACGCGCCGGCCGCGGCCTGCCCGCCGCCCGGCGCCGGGATCCCGCGCTGGTAGGTGACCGCCCACGCGCCCGGCTGGTCGTCGGCCGCCGTCAGGTCCTGCCCGGTCGGCCAGCTCCCGCCGTCGGTGCGCACCAGCCACCGGCGGTCGTAGACGGCGTACGCCTCGGCCGGCACCACCTGGCCGTCGACGAGCACCCGCACGATCGCGTGGACCGGGCCGGGCAGGTTCAGCTCCTGCCCGACCGGCCCGCACTCGCACACCCCGGCCGGGCAGCCGCAGAACGCCACGGCGACGCTGCCGTACGGCAGATCGAGCCACGACTCCCACCGCCGCCAGGCCTCGCCGCCGCCGCGCCGCACCGGCCGCACCGTCGACTCGCACACGCCGAACCGACGGCCGGACAGCGCCCACAGGACCTCGATCGCCAGGTCCGTGGCCGCCTTCCGGACCGCCTCGTCGTGCTGGTCCCAGCCCTTGCAGTACGCCGTGTTCAGCGGCCAGTCGCACGGGCCGGTCCGCGCCGGCTGCGTCACTGTCTACCTCAGACGGCCGGGGCGACGAACGACTTGAAGCGCTGCGACCCGCTGGCCGTGTGCGTGACCGTCACCAGGTAGGTGCCGGCCGCCGCGTACTGGTGGGTGGCCGTGGCCGCCATCGCCGGCCCGGCCGACGACGCCCCGTCGCCCCAATCCACCGTGTACGCGTCGTCCGGCGCGGCCGGCACGTACGTCGGCGCGAACTGCGCCGTCATGCCCGTCGGGTCGGCGGCCGCCTCCGTCACGGTGCCGTCCGGCGGCCGCACGGTCAGCCCGCACGTCGGGGCCGGCGGCGGCAGGTACGTCCAGTCGAGGTGCAGCAGGTCCTGGTCGCCCATCGGGTCCATCAGCGCCTCGATGCCGGTCTTACGCAGGTAGACGTCGTACGGCCCGACAGCCCACCCCGGGTTCTCGATCGCCTTGCCGGTCAGCGTGAAGCTCGCCGCCCCGTTCTCGATCGTGAAGTCGCCGATCTGCCCGTCGATGATCTGCGGGAGCAGGAAGTAACCGAACCTCGGCCGCTGCAACGACCCGGCCACGCACTTCTTGAGCTGCGTGCCCGACCACACCTCCAGCGCCACCGCCGAGTCGAGGTTCACCGCCGTGGTGACCCTCATGCCGGTCGCGTCGCCGTCCTCGTCGAGCACCACCGGCATCCCGGTGAACAGCGTGTACAGCTCCGGGTCGACCCGCCCGGCCGTCACCGTCACGTTGTACAGCTTGATCCGCCGGCGGGCCGGCTCGTAGACCAGGCTGTCGCCGTTGGCGTCCTTCTGGTCGATCTCCTCGCCATCGTCGACCTCGGCCGCGTACTCGACCGAGACGAAGCCCTTCGACGTGACGTGGACCGGCCATCCTCCGGCGCCCAGGATCGGGTCGCCGCACACCCCGAGCTTCGTGGCGCGGAGCATCTTCCCCTTCACCGGGGTGTCGCACACTGCGGTCATCTGGCATCCCTCAACAGCGAAGGTCCATGCCCGGCCCGCAGCCAGCGGCGAATACCCCGTCAGCGTAGCCGAGACAGGGCCCCGCCAAAGCGGAGCGGGGCCGCACCCGGCTGGGTGCGGCCCCGCTGTCTGCGGCCGTCACAGCTTGCGGCCGTCGATCACCTCCAGCGTCGCGCCGATCTCGGCGGCCTTCGCCCGGGTCCACTCCTCCATCTCGTCCCAGGCCTCACCGGTCAGCACCCACGACCCGCGCTTGTCGCCCAGCACGGTCGTCGCCAGCACCGCCGTCCGCACGTCCAGGATCGCCCCGGTCCGCTGGCACTGGATCTGCCGCTGCACCGCGTACAGCAGGACCTCCCGGTTGAGGTGCGCCTCCCGCTCTTCCTCGCTGTCGGCCATCAGCGCCCGCAGCACGTTGCTCGACATCAGTACCTCCCCGCCGGGACGGGGGCGGTCAGCCGCGCCGTGCCCTCGACGATCCGGCCCCGGCAGCCGCCGCACACCACCTCGGGCACCCCGCCCTGCGCCAGGTCGACCGGCGTCTGCACGACGCCTTTGCAGCCCTGGCACCGCAGCGGCAGCAGCCGGGGCAGCCGCATCCCCAGCAGCAGCAAGTCCCGGGGCACCAGCGTCTCCCTCGGCGTCCCGCCACGCGGCAGGATCACCAGGTTGACGCAGGTCGGGAACTCCCGCACCGACTGCACGTCGGCGATCTCGATCAGCTGCCCGAACAGCAGCACCTCGTCCCGGCGCCTCAGCTCGTCCGCCCGGATCGGCTGGCTGCCCGGTCCCCTCGTTCCAGCGGTCACGCCGCCGTCTCCTCTCGCTCCAGCCAGCAGAACCTGGCTTCCACATCGACCACCAGCTGCGCCGTCAGCTCGGCCCACACGTCGGGCGGCAGCGTCGCCAGGTGGTGCCACCGGCCGCGGTGCGCCGCGTAGACGTGCAGCGCCCCCAACCCGTGCTCCCACAGGTAGGCCCACCGCTCGTCGGCGGCCGGCGTCTCGCCGAGCTGCCCGACGAGCGCCCGGCCGCACCGCCCCTCGTAAACGCCGCGCCCGACGCCCTGCACGTACCGCCACTCGCACGGGTTGTGCTCGGTCACCTGCGCCGGCCACCCCGTGGCGGCCAGCACCGACCAGTCCCGTCGCAGCAGGACCTGCACCAGCCGCGCCGTGTTCCCCTGGAAGCGGCCGTCCCACATCGCCCGCAGCTGCGCCAGCGTCCAGCTGGGCTGGCCCTCCAGGTCGACGGGCCGGGCCCGGTACCACCGGCCGCCGCCCGGGGCGAACTGTCCCACCAACGCCCTCACCGGCCCGACTCCATGAGCCCGATGCGGGTCACGCCCCGGGCGGCCCGGCGAACCGCCTCCATGTAGCCGCGGTAGTCGGACGCCCGCCACTGCGCCGCGTAGCCCGCCTTCTGGACCTCCAGCAGGTCGAGGGTGGTCAGGCTCGGCAGCTCGTGCAGCGACCAGCACGCCCACGCCTGCCACCGCTTCGCGCCCGTCTCGGGGTACACCCCCAGGTAGACGTGCAACCGGTGGCCGCCGAACAAGTACGCCCACTCGCGGTCGCCCGCGCGGGCCTCGGCGATCCGGCCGGCCTGCGGCGGGTAGCCCTCGGAGGGCACGCCGACCATGTGGCCGGTCGGCCCGGTGCCGGGCACCGCGTACAGCCGCGACCAGTCGCACTGCAACAGCACCGTCGCCGCCCGCTCGGGGCTGTGGCCGCACAGCTCGTGCAGCAGCACCGACAGGGCCGGGACGACCATCGTCGGGCAGCCGTCGTGCTGGACGTGCCGCGCCAGGTACGTGCCGTCGGCACCCTCGGTGCCGACCAGCGCGCGTAGACCCATGGTTTACCTCCACGTGAACCGGGTCTTACTTGGACAGTTACCTTGCCGCTGTCCGGCCGCAATCGTCAATAGCGACCGGATAACAAGAGCCCGTCTAGGGGCTCCGCACCGGGGCCGGGCACGCCGCCCAGCCCCGCCTACGCAGCCACTACGCGGTCGCGTCGACCGACCAGAACTCCGTCTCGCCGTGCCACGCGACGACCGTGTGCGGCGACGGTGCACCGTCCGCCAGCCAGGCGAGCATCTTCTCCACAGTCGACTCCCGGTAGCGCCACGCGACCCGGCTGGCTGCGTACTCCTCCAGCGCCTCGCGCGTGCCGAGCACCCGGGTCGTTCCGCCGCTCCAGCTGGTGACGATCACCGTCACCGGCTGCCCGTCCGCCGGCCGCGCGTCGCACTCGTCGACCGGCTCGCCGCGCGGGCACCCCTGGGCGCACGGCCCGGAGAAGTGCTCCCCGCACTCCCGGCAGCAGTCGTTCTCGTCCAGCCAGCTGTCCGGCCGGCCGGCCGCGACCGCCGCGCGCTTGCCGGCCTGCACGATGCTCTTGCCCATCTCAACCTCCACGTGAATCGGGGCAGGGTGTACATATTCATTGTATGCGATCAGCGACCCCGCGCACATGTTTTATGTACGCATGGGCCGTGTAGCGCGTCACACGACCGGCCGGTCAGAACAGCGAGCCCTGCCGGTACACCGCGTCGGGGTCGAACGTCGACGAGGCCGGCGCGGGCGGCGGCGGGGGCGGCGGCGGGGGCTTCGGCGCCGCCCGCCGCATGTGCCGCTCCAGGTCGCTCTCCGGCGTCGGCAGGTCCAGCAGCTGCCGCACCGCGACGATCTGCATCGCCTGCCGCCACGCCGCCTGCATCTCGTCGATCGCCACCTGACGGTCCCGCAACGCCTCGTGCATCCAGGCGTCCTGCAACCCGTCGCCGCACCCGACGACCACCCGCCAGCCCAGCCCCCACAGGTGCAGGTTCACCGCGCACAGCGCCGCCGCCAGCGGGTCCAGGTCGTTGGCCCACCACTCGCACCTCGTGGGGTCGAGCCCGTTCTCCCGCATCGCCTGCGCCGCGCCGAGCAGCATCGTGCCCGTCCCGGCGCACGGCTCCAGGATCCTCGCGCCCTCGTCCGGCGCGACCATCCGGCCCAGCAGCAGCGTCACGCTCTCCGGCGTCAGGAACTGCCCGATGCCCTTGCGCCCGCCGTGGCTCTTCATCTGCTGCAACAGCATCCCGAGCAGGTCGGTGTCGCCCCAGCCGTCCGGCCCCCGCCGGCCGAACACGCCGCGCCGCAGCGCCGCCTGGCCGACCGCGTGCACCGCCCGCTGCGTCGTCTCGTCCGGCTCCTCGTCGATCCAGTACCACAGGTGCTTCGTCCGCGGGCTCAGGTCCGGCCGCAGCGCCGCGAACTCGCACCACAGCCGCTGCACCAGCAGCCAGAAGCCCTCGTGGTCCAGGCGCTCCGCCGCCTCCCCCAGCCGGTCGAGCTGGTCGGGGTCCGGCGCTTCCCGGGCCACCAGCGCCAGGGCGGCCACCACGCTCATCGGCACCTCGATCCGCGAGCCGCCGTACCGGCTGTGCCACGCCTCGTCGACCGCCTCCGCGATCGCCCGCGCGTGCTCCCTCGGGTCGCTGGGCACGGCGTTCGCGCGCCGCGCCATCGTCGTCGTCATGCTCTTCCTCCACGTGGACGCCGCCGGCTTCCCGCCGGCGGAAACGAGAGCGCCCCCGCAGCCGCTTGGGCTGCGGGGGCGCTCAGGTCGCTCAGAACGACTGGCGGTACACCTCGTGCGTGTAGCAGTGCCAGTAGAACTCCTGGTTGTCGAACCCCAGGCAGTCGAAGTGCTCGTCCGCCTTGGCCGGCGGCACCTTCGTCAGCTCGGCGGCCGGCAGGTACCACCGGGTCTCGTCCGGGTCGACCACCACCACGCTGACGCCCTTCACCTGGTCGACCAGGCCGCGGTGCTCCACCCCGTCCCACGTCCAGGTCACCACGTCGCGCTCGGCCAGTTCCGGCGCCGGCTTCGGCCGCGCCGCCTTCACGCTCTCGGCGAAGACCGCCAGGGCCTCCCGCCGCTCGGCCACCTTCATCAGCGCCGCGTCGACCGCCGCCGCCTTGTCGCTCACGGCGGCCAGCAGGTCGCCGCGCACCGCCGCGCGCAGGTCGCCCGCCTTCGCGGCGACCACCGCGTCCTCGGTCGCCCCGGTGAGCTCGGCGGCGTGCCGCTCCAGCTCCCGCTCGGCCTCGGCCACCCGCACCGCCAGCTGCCCGACCAGACCCCACCGGACGGCACCCTCGGCCTCTACGCCGAACTCCACGACCAGCTCCTGAACCCGCTTCTCCATCTCTCGGCCCTCCTGTAGGGGTAGCGCGGTGCGTACATATTCATTGTAGGCGAATGGCAGGCATGCGTACAATTTTTATGTACGCCTCGGGTCGTGTAGCGGATTACACAACGAGCACCGCCCCGCCTGGCACGGGAAAGAAACCAGGCAGGGCGGTGCGGTCCCGAGACGTGGGTACCGGTCAGCTGCTCCGCGAGGTGCGAGACGACCGGGACGCCTTCGTCGACGGCTGGGAGGAACCGTCCGTCGACGAGCCGTCCGCCCCGGACCCGTCGGCCCCGGCGTCAGCCGACGTGCTCTGCGTCTCGACGAGCTGCCGGCCGTCGCCGGACCCCAGCGCCTTCTGCGCCAGGTCGTCGGGCACGTCGAACGCGATCCCGAGGGGCCCGTCCGTCGTGGTCCGCACGTCGTCGTGCCGCTCGGCGCCAGCGGCGTCGAGCAGCTGCTTCGCGAGGTTCTGGGCGTCCTCGCGGTCCTTCGGGTAGATCAGCGGCATGTCTCCTCCTACGCCGGCATGCCCGGCAGCTTGACCTTCACCGCCGCCACCGCGCAGCTCCACCCCACCGTGTAGAACCGCTCGGCGACCGCGAACACCTCGTTGTCTGTGCGGTCCAGGGCCTCCGGCAGCTTCGGCAGGAACACCGCCGACCGCCGCACCATCACCGGCCCCGTCGCGTACAGCCACGCCTCATCCGGGCCCGGCGCCGCGCCGCCCGGCCCGACGCCGGTCGTCTGCGCGAACACCAGCGGGTTGCCCAGCGGGGCCACCTGCCGGGGACCCTCGATCCGCGTCAGGCCCTTCCCCGCGAACCATCCGGCCGTCCACCGGGGAGCCCACACCGCACCAAGCACACCCGACTTGTCGCCGATGTGCGCCTCCAGCAGGCCCACGCCCTTCTCCAGCGGCACCGGCGCCGCTGCCGAGCCGGCCAGCACCTGCGTGTCGGCCTCAGCCAGGAACACGTCGTTGCCGCCCTCGCCGGTCCAGACGTAGTGCTCCAACGACTGCTGCTCCACCGCGCCCATCGCCCGGCGAGCCCGGTCGAGCAGGTCGTCCCGGGCGACCGACCGGCCGGTCAGACCGGCGTACAGCCGGATCACGCCGGCCCGCACGCTCGGCACCCCGTCCGGCAGCGCCATCGGCGCCCGGGCCGGGTCCGATGCCGCCGCGGCGCTCGTCGGCGCGGGCGCGTCGACGCACTGCGGCTCCCACTCCACACCGGCCTGGAACTCGCGCTGGTCGGCCGGGTCGACCACGGCCGCCGCCGAGAACAGCCCGAACCGGTACGGCGTCGTCGCCGGGGCGTCCACATACACCAAGGGCTGCGTCACCCGTCATCTCCTCCGTGGCGGGGGGGGCCGCGCCCCAGCCGGGCGCGGCCCCGTCAAACGGGTAGCTCAGACCGCGGAGCAGTCGAAGGCGACGGTCGACCCGGTGACGCCGGTCGGGCACAGCGGCACCGACACCTTGTAGGACACGAAGCACCGCTTCACCAGCAGCGTCGCCTGCTCGGTGAACAGCGCGATGTACTCGTTGTCCTTCAGCTTCGTCGAGTCGTAGACCGCCGACAGGTCGATGATCGGCTTCGAGCCCTTCACCCACGTGCCCGGCGCGTAGATCAGCAGGTCCGCGGTGCCCGGCCACTGGCCCGGGGCCGCGCTGCCGCCGAAGCCGTTACCGCCCGCGTCGGCGTACCCGTCCTGCCAGTCGTAGACGAACTGCGGCCGCAGGTGCCGCCGGGTGAACCACGCCGTGATCTGCTCGTCGGTCACGTCGAGGTAGTTCACCCCGGCCCGGCGGCTCATGTCCGCCCGGATCCAGTCGATCAGCCACAGCGGCGCCACGCACTCCAGCAGTTGCCGGCGGCTCAGCCGGTACCGGTACCGGTAGTCAGTCGCCGCGAGGGAGATCGCGCCGAGCAGCGCGGTAGTCGTCTCGTCGCCGTCGACGTCGCCACCGAGGGTCAGCGCGAACTGCGTCGACTGGCCCGGGGCGGTGGCCATCCGCTGAATCAGCCGGGCGTTGATCTTGCGCTCATGGGCGGTCAGCGCCCGCCGCACCACGTCCCGGGTCAGCTCCGGCCACACCGCGTTCTGCACGATGTCCTGCTCGATCTGCACCCCGTCCACCTCGAGGCGCGTCTCGGCCCAGTTCACCGTCGGCACCCGGTACGAGGACTTGTCCACGCCCGCGGTGCTGTCGGCCTCGGTCTGCACGAAGCCGATCCCCGAATACAGGTCCCGGAAGTCCAGGTTGGCCGGCACCTTGATACCGCCGCCGCGCGGGATCGTGATGCCCGGCAGGTCCAGCAGGCCCTCGGTCGTCTCCAGGCCCTCGCACAGCTCCCACAGCGTCTCTGACGGGGCGCCCCACCCGCCGGCCGCGACGAGGTTGCCGCCCGACAGCCGCGACTCCGACGCGGCCAGCTCCACCAGCTCCATGTCGGTCAGGCCCCGGCCCCCGGCGACGAGCGCCTGGTCGACGGGCAGCTCCACCCGGGCCACGTTCTGCTTGATGCGGGTCGCGACGCCCACCCCGCGCGGGAAGCCGGCGAACTTGTCGTCGAACGCCGACGCGACCTCCGACACCGAGGAGAACACGTGCCCGTGCGGCACGTTCGGCACGTCGGCCGCCGCCTTGATGACCGCCGACTTACCGGCGCTGGTCACCTTCGGCTTCGGCTGACGGCGGGCCGCCCGGCGCGCCAGCGACGCGACGACCGGCGTGGGCTGCTGCTGCGCCGGCTCCTCGACCGGCGGCTCCTCGGCCGGCTCCTCCTCGGCCGGCTCTTCCTCGGCTTCGCCGCCGTCGCCCTCGTCACCATCGCCATCGCCGCCCTCCGGAGCGCCGTGCACCGTCGCGGTCAGGTCGTCCAGCTCGGAGGCGACCTGCTCGGCCGCCTGCTCGATCCGCGCCTGCTCGGTACGCACCGACTGGACGAACTTGGCCAGCTCCCGCAGCCGGGCGAGGCCATCGGCGTCCAAGGCCGTGTCGTCTCGCAGGGCGTCGAACGCCGCGCCGGCCCGGTTCTCCAGCTCGGTCAGCGCATCCAGGTCGAGCCCGTCCAGGCTCGAAGGGATCTGAAAGTCCACCGTCGGCTCCTCAGCACGGTAGGGATCTCATCCCCGACCGGCCCGCAGCCAGCATCGGCAGTACCGGCACAGCGTAACGCAGCGGCGAGCTGGTTCCGATCAAGCCCGCGACGGTCTATCGAGATCGACTGACGACCGTTGCGTTCCGGGAGGCGGTGCGGTGCGGGACTGCATCGCCGCCCCTTCACCTCCGCGCCCGCGCTGATCGCCGCCGCCCGTACGGACGTCGGCGATCTCCGCCCGGGTCCTCACGCCGACCTCGCAGACTTCTCGGCGCCCACTGACGTGACGTACGTGGCCAGCTCCCGCATCTGGGCCAGGCCCGCGACACCCAGGTTCCGAACCCGCAGAAGGCGTTGACGACCGCCACCGCCTCGTCTCTAGGTACACCTAGCGCTCCCGGGCTGAGGTTCAGTTCAGGCAGTTTGCCGCTGGGCCGTCGACACCGGACCCTGCCCGCTGTCCGCAGTGGAGCTGCGATCGGGGACAGCCGTCGCCGACTTGCAGGGGTAGCGCTCCTCAGCCTCCCGACCGAGGCGCAGTTACCTTCGGTAACCATGAGCCAGCCGCAGCTTCAGATAGGCACCGTTAGGCCGCCCCGATCAGAAGCTACATCGTTAATCGGAGTGGCAAGGGGAAGCGGGGAGCGGGCACACCGGCACGTGGCACAAGCGGGATTCCTTATGAGACGCTGTCCACGGCGAAAACGCCGATCCAATCCACCGGTTCGGACAGACACTCCGACGTACTTCGGGAGGCCCCGCTTGGCACTGCCTAACACTCCGCCCGAGCCCCAGGAACCCAACTCTAGGGACGGCGACGACGAGGCGCTGATCACCTTGAGCTTCGCATCTGCGCTGGTAGAGCTGCTTAACAACCTCAGCGAGGTGCCCACGGACAAGGCCCCCACCCTGGTGGGGGTGGGGGCCTTGGCTGCGGCCGGGATTTTGATCATGCTCTGGCGGGAGCACAACGATCGCTAATTCCAGCCCAACTTCCAACTAGTTCTAGTTCTTTCCCAAGGGGCCGCTCGGAAGAGCGGCCCCTTGGATCTTTTATATCACAAGAGCTTTGAGAAAAATAGAGGGCAAGATTCTCCAGCCCTAGTTCAAATACCACATGGAAGACCACTCATTTCCTTTGAATTCCCGAACC
>NZ_JBJZOG010000134.1:0-13542 GCF_047200535.1 Micromonospora mangrovicola
TCGTCCCCCCCCCCCCCCCCCCCCCCCCCCCGGGCACGGCCGGTCGCCGAGCTTCCGCGGGCAGGACAGCCGGCACTTCGGCCCGACCCACCCGGCCGGGCTCGGTGCGAGGTGGATCGTGGTGGACGTCAGGCCGCGAGCCGGGTGATCGCGGCGACCGACCGGTCCACGTCCGCCTCCGTGGTCGTGGCGTTCGACAACGAGATCCGCATCAGTCGCCGATTCCGCCAGGTCGTACCGCCCGCCCAGCAGGTACCGTCCGCCTGCACCGCCGCCACCACCCGGTCGGTGCGCGCGTCGTCGCCGAAGCCGACCAGCACCTGGTTGAGGACCACCTCGTTCGCCACCTCGAACCCGGCCGCGGTCAGGCCGTCGGCGAACCGGCGGGCCAGCGCGCAGCAGCGGTCGACCAGTGCCGAGACCCCGTCGCGGCCCAGCTCGCGCAGTCCGGCCCAGACGGCGAACCCGCGGGCCCGGCGCGAGGACTCGGCGGTGAGGTCCGCGCCCGCCGGGGCGCCGCCGGAACCGACCAGGTACGCGGCGGCGTAGGACATCGCCGCAGCGTGCACGTCAGGCCGGGCGCAGAACGCGAACGCCGAGTCGTACGGAAGATTCAGCCACTTGTGGCCGTCGCAGGCCCAGGAGTCCGCCAGCTCCAGCCCGTCCACCAGGTGCCGCGTGGCAGGGCTCGCCGCGGCCCACAACCCGAACGCGCCGTCCACATGCACCCAGCCACCGTGCCGGCGGACCAGCTCGCACGCCTGCCGGAGCTGGTCGCAGGCGCCGGTGTTCACGTTGCCGGCCTGCAGGCAGACGATGGTCGGGCCAGGTGGGCCGGCCCGCAGCACCTCCCGCAGCGATTCGAGGTCGATGGCCCCGTTCGGCCCGGCCGGCACCGGCTCAACCACGTCCGCCCCGAGGCCCAGCAACCGTAGTGACCGGTCGATGGTCCCGTGCCGTTCGGCACCGGCGAGCACCCGAACCGGCGGCGCTCCGAGCAGTCCGCGCCGTTCCACGTCCCAACCCGCCTCGGCCAGTACCTGGTGGCGGGCGGCGGCAAGCCCGACGGTGTTGGCGGCCTGGCAACCGGTGACGAAGCCAACCGACGCCGATGCCGGAATCCCCAGCAGTTCCTTCAGCCACCCGCCGGCGGCAGCCTCCGCCGCCATGGCCGCGGGTGACGTGACGGCGTTGAACGCGAGCTGGTCCCAACCCGCGGCGAGAATTTCGGCCGCGGTTGCCGCCGGCAACGCGCCGCCCACCACGAACCCGAAGTACCGTGGGCCGGCGCTGGCGACCAGGCCGGGCTCGGCCGCCGCGAGCAGATCCGCCACGACCTGCGGCGGTGGGGACGGGGTGGCGGGCAACGGGCCGGAGAACGCGCCGACCGACGCAGCCTGGCCGATCGGCGCTCCGACCGGCCGGTCCGGCAACGACCGTCGGTAGTCGGCCGCGTGGTCAGCAGCAAGCCGGAACAGGCGACTCAGTTCGTCCACCGACGCACCATATCCGCCGGGGCCCGGCTGCCTCGGCCCCGATCATGGCCAGGGCCGCCGGCGCCGGGTCGGGTAGCAGGTCCCGGGCTACGCGGCGATCGCTGGGGGTCGTGGGTCCGGCATGAGGACCGTCGCCACGACGGCGCGGCGGCCGAGCTGTTCACGTGACGTTCAAGCCGTTGCCCGGCGGTGCTCGAGTCGCGGTGATCACATCTGGGATAGTCGATGCCGTCCTCGCCGTGTCCCCCGCTGGCACCCCCCGGTCCCGGCCGCGGCGTGGACAGTCAGGAGTATCGCGTGATCCGCGTTCTCAAGGTCGCTGCCGCCACGATGGCCGCCGTCGTCCTGCCCGTCACCATCGTCGCCACCCCGGCCCAGGCGACACCGCCCAACATCCCCTCGTACAGCACCGCCGTGAGCCGGCTCAACTCTCTCACCGTCGCGGCCGAGTCGCACCAGTCCACCTACGACCGTGACCTGTTCCCGCACTGGATCACGATCACCGGCTCCTGCAACACCCGGGAGCAGGTGCTCAAGCGCGACGGCAGCAACGTCGTGGTC
The DNA here is from genome assembly GCF_047200535.1 of Micromonospora mangrovicola. Classification (NCBI taxonomy): domain Bacteria; kingdom Bacillati; phylum Actinomycetota; class Actinomycetes; order Micromonosporales; family Micromonosporaceae; genus Micromonospora; species Micromonospora mangrovicola. The sequence continues at coordinate 2,058 of NZ_JBJZOG010000134.1, forward strand.
AACAGCAGCTGCTATCCCACCTCCGGGTCCTGGTACAGCCCGTACGACGGCGCGACCTGGACCGACCCGGCGGACGTCGACATCGACCACATGGTTCCGCTCGCCGAGGCGTGGAGCTCCGGCGCGTGGGCCTGGTCCACGTCTCAGCGGCAGGCCTACGCCAACGATCTCGGCGGACCCGAGCTGTGGGCGGTCACCGACAACGTCAACCAGTCCAAGGGCGATCAGGACCCGGCCACCTGGCAGCCGCCGCGGGCCGCGTTCCGCTGCACCTACGCCAGGGCGTGGATCCAGGTCAAGTGGTACTACAAGCTGTCCGTCGACAGTGCCGAGAAGTCGGCGCTCAACGGGATGCTCAGCACCTGCTGACCGGCGTTCCGGCAGCCGGACGACGTGAAACCCCTGGCGCGAAGTGGTCCCAGCACCGGCCACCCTCATCCGGCCGGGGGTTTCACGCGTCCCGCAAGCTGCCCGGAGCCGCTCAGCCCGCCGCCGGATGGTGTGCTTCTTCGACCGCCTGGCCCATGCGGGTGACGGCCTCGGTGAGGATCGCCGGTGAGGTGCCGAAGTTGAGTCGTACGAAGCCCGCCCCGCCGGTGCCGAAGACGTGCCCGGAGCTGAGGGCGACCCGCGCGCGGTCGAGGAACATCCTCGCGGGCCCGGCGATGTCGCTGGCCACACCTGGCCCGCCGGCCGGCTGTCCGGTGGCGATGCCCAGCGCCGTGCAGTCCAGCCAGGCGAGGTAGGTGCCCTCGGGACGGTGGTAGGTGACGGACGGCAGCTGCTTCGCCAGCAGCGTCTCCAGGAGCGTGCGGTTGGCGTCGAGGCCGTCGAGGAGAAGGTCGAGCCACTGCCCGCCGGCGCGGAACGCGGCGGTGTGCGCGATGACGCCCAGGTGGCTGGGCCCGTGGCCGACCTCTTCCGGCATGCGGTCCAGGTCGGCGACGGCCTGCGGCCCGGCCACCGCGAGCGCCGCCTTGAGCCCGGCGAGGTTCCACGCCTTCGAGGCGGAGGTCAGGGCGAACGCGTTCTCGGCGCCGGCCACCGTGAGGTACGGGGTGAAGTGCGCCCCGGGGAGCACCAGCGGGGCGTGGATCTCGTCGGAGATCACCCGTAGGCCGTGCCGGCCGGCCAGTTCGGCGACGGCCTCGAGCTCGTCGCGGCGGTGGACGACGCCGGTCGGGTTGTGCGGGTTGCACAGCAGGAACGCCGGCCGGCGGCCGCAGGCCCGGGCCCGGTGGAAGGCATCGTCGAGGGCGGCGCGGTCGATCCGCAGGTCGGGGCCGAGCGGGGCCTCGATCACCTGCCGGCCGGCGTGACCGGCGAAGGCGTAGAAGGGCGGGTACACCGGGGAGTTGACCACCACCGCGTCTCCCGGATCGGTGACGAGCCGGAGTATCTCGACGATGCCCATCATGACGTCGGGTACGACCGTGGTGTGGTCGACGCGGAAGTCGTGCCAGCCCCAGCGCCGGGCGGCGAAGTCGCCGAGCGCCTCGGCGTACGCCGTTCCGTGCCCGTAACCGGTGTCACCGATGTCGATCGCGCGGCGGAGCGCGTCGGCGACCGGGGGAGCGAGAGGTACGTCCAGCTCCGCAACCCAGAGAGGCAGCACGTCCGGTGGGTGCATGCGCCACTTCACGCTGGTGCGCTGCCGGAGTTCGTCCAGCGTGAGCAGGGTGAGCGGGTTCTGGCCCGCGAAGCCGTCGGGGAAGGGGCCGGAGCTTGCCATGCCGCCCACCCTAGGCCGTCCGCCCACCGCTGTCGGGCGGGGAGCGGGCGGCCCGGTGGACGCCGGACGCGGGCACCGGCCGGGGTCAGGCCCTGGAGACCCTCTCCTCGCCGGCCACGCGGCGGCGGTGGAAGAAGAAGCCACGGAGGTCGGCGCGGAAGAGGTTCACCACGACCCAGCCCCCGAGCCCACCGAGTATCAGCACCGGCACGCCGAAATAGAGCCCGAAGTCGAATGCCGCGTAGAAGAGGAACGCCACGGCCAGCTCCGCGATGAGCGCGAGGAACCAGCCGGCGGCCCAGCCGTGGCGGACCGCCTTCGCGGCCAGCGCCAGCACGGGCGGCGTGAGAATCAGCGAGCCGAGAAGGACGGCGAGGTCGGTGGTGGACTCGTCGTCCAGCGGGCCGCGCGCGCTCATGGGTTCCAGCAGCAGCAGGAAGGTCAGCAGGCCGACCAGCAGCAGCCAGGTCTGGGTCAGCAGGAAGACGCGGGTCTGCTCGACGATCGGCGGGAGCGCGGGTCGGTTCACGAGGGGCCACTGTAGTGCGATCGCGGCCGGCAAGCTGTCCCCGCGGCGGTCACGGGCCGAGCGCAGAAGCGTCGGCCTGATCTCAACCCTTTGCGCGGCTGCGGCTGGCTCCCTTGCGGGGAGCCTCGTCACCGCGGGCGAGCCGGGTGAAGGTGAGCATGTTCGCCAACGCCACTCCGACGACCGCGAACCCGACCTGGAGCGCGAGAACGATCCAGTCCCAGTGCAGTGCCCAGACCTTGACGGTGGCGCCGTGGGCGACGTTGAGCATCCGGGCGACGAAGGTGCCCAGCACCGCTGCGCCGACGCCGATGACGAAGGTCGCGACCACGCCGATTCGCTGCCTGCCCGGGAGGACGAGCCGCCCGAGCAGGCCGACGACAGCGCCGATGAGTATCGCGCTGAGATAACCCGTCACCACCATCGCTGCCCCTCTCGTCGGCCGTGCTCGCATTACATGCCCAGGGGGTACGTGGTCGAAAACCCGCTCAGGTCACCGCTGGCGTGGAGCTGCGGGTCCGATTGGCCAAGGAGTCGACCTGGTCGTGCCGATCGGCTTGTGGCCGACGCTCTCCCGGCCGTTGACCGGGAGGGCGTCGCCGCGCGTCAGTCCCCGGTACGCCGGCGCAGTTCCTGGGCCCGTCGGGTGAGCATGGCGAGCACGCGTTGGGCCGTGGCGAGGTCGTCATCGTCGAGACCGGTGTAGAGGTCCGCGGTCACCGGCGCCAGCATGGCGGTCAGCCGGGCCTGGGTGTCGGCCCCGGCGGCGGTGAGCGAAACTGTCTCACCGGCGCTGATCAGACCCTGTTCCCGGAGTCCGTCGACGAGCCGCTCGGCTGCGGTGGCGCTGAGGTTGAGCTGGGGTTGGTCGGCGAGGAAGGCGGCCAGCGCCTCCGGAACGTCCCAGGGCCCACGCAACGCCACGGCGCGCATCGCCACGTATTCGGTGGGGCTGACTCCGGATCCGTCGAGGACCGCTGCCATCAGCGCGGCCAGGGCGCCCTGCGCTTCGGCGACGGCCTGCCCGGTCAGCGGTGGCGGAGTGGTCGAGGGCTGGACCATCGTGGTGCTCCCTTCAGCGGTGCCCGGCGCGGCGCCGAGCAGGGTGGTGAGGGTGGCGACGAGTTCTCGGTTACGGGCGCCGTGCGGGCCGCCGATGGGTGCGGTGAGCTCGGCCTGCAGCGCATGTACGACGTCGAGTGCCTGCTGCACGACGGCCGCGCCGCGCTCGGTGAGCGACAACTGGAAGGCGCGTGTGTCGCCGGTGTGGCCGCTGCGGGTGATGAGGCCGCCCGCGCTGAGCGCCTTGACGAGTTTGGACACGAAGACCGGGTCGAGGCCCGCGTAGTCGGCCAGCTCGCGCTGGCTGGGCTGACGACCCTGCCGGTTGAGGCCGTAGAGGGAGCCGAGCAGGGAGTATTGCGCGTGGGTCAGGCCCAGTGGGCCGACGGCACGGTCCACGGCCGCCCGCCACCGGGTGGTCACCTGCCACAGCAGGCGGCCCGTCGCGATGTCCGGTGTGGTCACATCAGTCAATGTACATGGAAACAATGTCCATGGAAAGTATGTGTCTCGCGGAAGCCCTGCCGGGCGGGCAGGCGCGGTTCACCGGCGCCGGCATGCGGCGTCGCCCAGTGCGGTGAGCAGGCCACGTAGCGCCCGCTGCTCGAGCGCGGCCTCCCGGACCACCGCGTGGATCTTTCGGACCGGCTGCGGGTTGCGGATCTCGCGCACCGCCACCTCGGGGTGGTGGCTGTCCAGCGCGATGCGTGGAATCACGCTGACGCCGAGCCCGGCCGCGACGAAACCCTGGGCGGTCGGGTAGTCGTCGGACTCCACCGCGATCCTCGGGCTGAAGCCGGCGGCCGCGCAGGAGGCCAGGACGGTCTGCAGGCAGGGTCCGGCCGGTTCGCTGCTGACCCAGGGCTCCTCGGCGAGGTCGGCCAGGTCGACGACCGCCTTCGCGGCGAGGCGGTGGCCATGGGGCAGCACGGCCAGGTAGGGATCGTCGAGCAGGTGGACGAGGTGGATGCCGTCCCGGACCGGCGTGCGCGGACCGACGAGGATGGCCATGTCGGCACGCCCCCGCTCGACCTCCGGCAGCGGATCGTCGGGGTCGATCAGCTTGAGGTCGACCCGGACGTCCGGATGCTCGCGACGGAACCGCGCCAGCGCCGGGGGGATCAAGGCGGCGCCCGCGGTGGCGAAGTAGCGCACGGTCAGCCGCCCGGTGCGTCCCGCCCGTAGCTCGGCCAGCGCGGCCTCGGCCTCGGCGATGTTCCGCCCGATGATCTCGGCATGCTCGGTGAGGAGCCGGCCCGCGGCGGTGGGACGTACGCCGCGGCCGATCCGCTCCAGGAGCGCGACGCCGGCCTGCCGCTCCAGCGTCGCGACCTGCTGGCTGACGGCGGACGGGGTGTAACCGAGATGCGTCGCCGCCGCGGTGACCGAGCCACTGGTCACGACCGCGCGGAGAACCTGGAGGCGACGCACGTCAAGCATGTAGCGCAGCTTAACAGTTCGGTTGGAACGTTCGCTTTTGCTGTCGAGCTGGTTTGCCCAGGATGGAGTTGTCACCACGCGACGACATGCTTGGACGAGAGACTGATGATCGGCAGCAGCTTGCGAAATGTGCTGAGGATGACCGTTCTGGCCCTGTTGTGGGGTTCGACCTTCCTGTGGATCGCCGTGGCGCTGGAGGGGTTCTCGCCCGCGCAGGTGACCTTCACCCGGTGTGGCCTGGGCGCTGCGGCGCTGCTACTGGTCGGCCGGTTGTCCGGCGGCCGCCTGCCGCGCGACCGGAGGATCTGGGCGCACCTGACCGTGGCGGCCTTCTTCTGCAACGCACTGCCGTTCGCCCTGATCAGCCTGGGCCAGCGGAGTGTCGACTCCGGCACGGCCGGGGTGTTGAACGCCACGACTCCTCTGTGGTCGCTGCTGCTCGGCCTCGCGGTCGGCGCCGAACGCGGCGTGCGCCCGATCCGCCTGGGCGGACTCCTGCTCGGCTTCTCCGGGGTCGTGACCATCTTCGCCCCCTGGCACGACGCCGACCTGGTCGGCTGGAGCTCTCTGGCCATCCTCGGTGCGGCGGCGAGCTATGCCGTCGCCTTCGCCTACATGGGGCGCACATTGGTGGGGCGCGGCATCCCCACGATCGTGCTGTCCAGCGCCCAACTCCTCGCCGCCACCGGGTGGAGCGCACTGTTCCTACCCGTCGGTGGCCTGCACGTGCCGCGCGTGACGCCGGCCGCCGTCATCGCGCTCGTCGTCCTCGCCGTCTGCTGCACGGCGATCACCTTCCACCTCACGTACAAGATCATTGCCCATGAGGGTGCGACGAACGCCGCCACCATTGGCTACCTGCTTCCGGTGATCTCGGTAGCGCTCGGAGTGGTCGTGCTCGACGAGCAGGTCACGGTACGGATGATCGCCGGCATGGTCGTCGTGTTGGTAGGTGTCGGCGCGACGCGGTGGCGGCGGACACGCCGCCCACCTCGGACCCGGCTGGTGTCTCTACCGGGACCGCCGGGTCGGCCGCGGCCTCGGCTACCGTAACGCCGTGATCAACCCGGTCGAGCCCGTCGCCGGGCAGGTCAACGGCGCAGTGGGCGCTCAACTGGGCTGGCTGCTGAGCGAGGCGGAGGTCGTCGACCAGTTCGTGGGGCGTTCGGGTGGGTCCATCGGTGAGCTGATCGCGGCGCCGACGTTCGACGCGGAGGAGATCCCCTGGTGACACCACGCGGAATCGCCGGCTACGCCGAAGCCGCCGACACGCTTGCCCGCCAGTACGAGAGCGTGTCGTTCGGCGAGGTGCACGGTGAAGTGTTGCACCTGTTCCCGAAACGGCCGAGCCACGTCACGGACGTCGGCGCGGGCACGGGCCGGGACGCCGCGCCGCTGGCCGCGCTCGGACACCGGGTCGTCGCCGTGGAACCGACGGCCCAGCATGGATGCACCTGAACCGGGTCGAGCGGGATGCGTCGATGCGGCGGCTGGGGAACCTGATGGAGCCGGGAGGGCGGATGTTCCTCTCGGTACGCCATGGCCCGGTGCCGGCCGGGCGGCAGATGTACGACGTTCCGGCGCGGGAGACGATCGCGCCGGCGCACGCGTACGGGCTCGACCCCATCCACTCCCGCGGTCGGGCCGACCTGCACGGCCGCGGAGATGTGTCGTGGACCCTGCTGGGCCTGCGGCGCCCGCCGAACGGGCGGTGAAGGTTCGCCCGCCGCGCCGCCGGCCGCGACCCGGCGAGTCCGGCTGACCGAGTCCGATCACCGCCGAGTCTGCGGCCGGACGGTCGCGGCCGGTGCCGCCGAGGCGGCCGGATCGGCGATGGCGAGCGCGGCGGTGGTGCGGCCACCTGCCGGGTCTTGTCCGGTCGTGCGGGTCAGCCGACGACTTGCTGGCCGATCCAGCCGCCGTCGGGGCAGCCGGGTGGGATGGCGAAGACGGCGGACCCGATGGGGGTGGTCCACTCGTTGAGCAGGTCCTGTTCGGCCAGCCGCCGTTGGATGGGCAGGAACTGTCGGGTGACGTCGGCCTGGAAGGAGGCGAAGATCAGGCCGCTGTCGGCGTGGCCTTCGCTGGTGGGGATGCCGTCGTAGTTGTAAGGGCGGCGCAGGATTTTCTGCCGGTCGCCGGTGACGCGGGCGCGGGCGAGGTGCGAGAAGTCGGGGATGACGGTGAGCCCGTCGGCGCCGATGGCGGTGAAGTCGGGTTCGTCGTGCTCGGCGGTGCCGGTGAGGGGCGCCCCGGTGTCCAGGCGCCGGCCGACGGCGAGTTCCCGGTCGGTGCGGCCGAGCAGGTCCCAGGTTTCCAGGTTCATGCTGATCCGCCGTACCACCAGCGTGGTGGACTCGCGGAGCCAGTCCGGTCCGCCGGGCACCCACACCGCGGTGTCCAGCGGGGTGCCGGCTGCGGGGTTGGCGGTGCCGTCGAGTTGGCCGAGCAGGTTGCGTTGGGTGCGGCCGGGTTCGGCGCCGGCGGCGCGGCGGAAGCCCTGCTGGACCCAGCGGACGGTGGCGAACGGCCGGCTGTCCTTGATCAGGACGCGTTGGGCGTGGGCGACGGTGAGGGGGTCGTCGGCGCAGATCTGCAGCAGCAGGTCGCCGCCGGACCAGCTGGGTTGAAGCCGGTCGATGCGGAACGCCGGCAGGTCGGCGACGAACGGTGGACGCCGGTCGTCCAGGCGGGCCGCGGTGTAGAGGCCCGGGCCGAAACCGAAGGTGACGGTCAACCGGGCCGGTAGCAGCCCGAGTTCGGGTTCGGTGTCGGCCAGGGCCGGGTGGCCCTGGGTGAGCCGGGCGGCGTCGTCGGAGAGCAGCCGCAGCATCCGCCCCAGCGCCGCCCGGTCGATGTCGGGCTTGAGAGTGAACGCGACGAACGCGGCATGCGCCTGCGGGTCGGTGGCGACGCCGGCCTGCCGGGGCCCGTGGAACGGCTCGACCGCGGTGGCGACCTGCGCCGCCGGGACGTCGGCGGGGCGTGCGCCAGGATTGTCGGAGCGGGCGGCGGTGGCGGCGGCGCCGCCGGCGAGCGCGCCGCCCGCGGCGAGGGCGCCGCCGGTGAGCAGACGCCGCCTGCTCACCGGGCGGGTCTTGGCCGACTCGGTCATGATGCCGGGCTCATGCTCATCCCCGGGGTCGCGGACATGCCGGGCATCGGGCTGTCACCGTGGCCGGGGGCGTAGGTCTCCTGCGCGCCGGTGAACGGCTTCGCCACCGCGTTGAACTTCTGCGTGCGGCCGTCGGCGAAAGTGAGCGTGAAGGTGAGCTCGTCGCCGGCCTTCACCGGCTGCTTGAGGTCCATCAGCATCAGGTGGTCACCGCCGGGCTGCAGCGTGGTGCTGGAGTGCGCCTTGACCACGATGCCGCCCTGCTTGGGCTGCATGACCATCTTTCCGTCCTTCACGGTCATCTCGTGCAGCTGCATCGGAGACACGTCCGTGGAGGCGGCGGTGACCGTCACGTCGCTGTCGCCGTCGTTGACCAGCGTGCCGAACGCCGAGGTCATCCCCTTGTCGGCCGCCTTGACCCACGGGTCCCGGACGGCGAGCACGCCCGCCGCCGCGTCGGCCGACGCGGACGCCGCGGCACCCGGCCGGGTGGTCGACGAGTCATCCGACGAGCCGCACCCGGCACCCACGAGGAGAAGGGCGGCTGCGGCGAGCATGCCGGCTGGGCGGCGGACGTCGACGGTCGTTCCTGCCATGGCGGTTCCCTTCGCTGAAGAACGTGTCGACGTGTAGGTCGGCTGCGACAAAAGGAAAGTTCCGTCACAAAGGTGATCAGTGTCACTGGGGGCGGGGCCTGCTGCGGAGCCATGCGGCCGGGAGCCGCGGCTCGGCGCCGAGCCCGGCACGGCGGGCCTCCCCGCCGGCCTGCTCGGCGGCGCTCACCTCGGCGCCGAGTTGCGCCGGATCCATGCCACGGCTCGCATCTCACGGACCGGTAGTCGCCCGGTGTCCCGCGCCGGTTCCCACCGAAGCGGGTATCGGACGCAGGTCACCTTGCGGCTCGCCCAGCGGCCCCGCCCGGCTCCGGTGTGCGGATTCAGCCTCGGTCCGCTGTCAGCGCCGGTTCGAGATCGGCGACCGTGGCGATGGTGGCCTGGGTGGAAAGGATCCGATTGACCAGGAAGGCGTGCACCTCCGGGTCGGGATCGGCGCAGCCGTCGGCGAGCACCACCAGCCGGTAGTCGCGGTCGGCAGCTTCGCGGACGGTCGAGAGCACCACGCCGCTGGTGCTGAAGCCGGCGAGCGCGAGGGTGTCGATTCCGCGGTGCCGCAGGTGCGCGTCCAGGTCCGTGGTGGAGAAGGCGCCCACCCGGGACTTGCGGACCAGCATGTCCTCCTCGCGCGGTGCGAGGTCGCCGTGCACCTGCGTGCCGGGGGCGTCGGCGTGCAGGGCGGGTCCCAGTTGCCGCGCCGTGGCCGCGAAACGACTGTGCTCGGGCACGCGTGGGTAGTCCTCGTCGGCGAAACCGACCCGTACGTAGCCGACGTGTCCGCCGTGGCGGCGAACCACGTCGAGGGCGGTCCGGACGCGGCCCAGCTGGGCGGCGGCGTCGGGGATCCGGGTGACGAGGAGAGGCTGGTAGTCCATGACCAGCAGTGCGGTACGGGCCGGGTCGAGGGTGAGGCTCATCCGTGTTCCTTCCGGAGTGCGTTCTCGGGGTGATCGGGTCGGGCGCCCACGTGACGCAGGCCGCTGTCCAGGAGGGTGAGGGCCAGCAGCGTGGCGGCGCCGGCGAGCAGGAACCAGGCGAGCTCGTGCAGTCCGGCGGTGTCGGCGCAGGGGCCGAAGAAGGCGCCGCTGGCGGCGGAGGCGGCGATGGCGCCGAGGTACGCGAAGGTGCGGAGCAGCCCGGCCGAGGAGGCGATCCTCGACGCGTCGGCCTGGTGGTAGACGGCGTTCTGGTTGCCGAGGCTGAGCAGTCCCTGCGGGATCCCGAAGCAGAGCACCACGAGGACCAGGAACCAGATCGGGGTGGCGCCCCCGACGACGAGGAGCAGCGTGCAACCGAGCACCTGCAGGGTCGCGCCGACGACCAGCTTGCCCTTGATCTGCGGGCGGCGGCCGGTGGTGGCGGAGGCCAGCAGGGCGGAACCGCTGAGCGGAAGCAGGAGGAGGCCGGCCTGGGCGGGCGAGAGTCCACGGCCGTCCTGTAGCCACTGCGAGACGCCGTAGAGGACCGCGTACATGGTGAGCCCGGCCAGCAGTTGGCGGGCGTAGGTCGCGACCAGGGCGAGGTTGCCGCGCAGCACGCGCAGGTCGACGAAGGGGGCCGGGGCGCGCAGCTCGCGCGCCACGAAGCCGACACCGGCGACGACGGCGCCGACGAGCAGCCAGCGGCCGGGAACGGCGGGCCTGATCAAGAACAGCAGGAGGGCGCTGAGCGTCACGGCGAAGAGCGCGATGCCCGGCACGTCGAGGGTCACGGACTCACGGGCGGACGGCCGCGCCTGCCGCGGCATCCGCCGCCAACCGACCGCGAACGCGGCCAGCGCCAGCGGCACGTTGACCGCGAAGGTCGCCCGCCAGCCGCCGAGACCGATCAACAGGCCGCCCAGCGTCGGTCCGACGACCGCGATGGTCTGGCTCGACACCGCCAGCACCGTGAGCACCCCGCTCGGGCTGTCCCGTCCGGTCCGGCGGGCCTCGGCGCGGATCAGGTACATCGCGGTGGGGTAGCCGGCGCAGGTGCCCAACCCGAGCAGGACTCGCGCCGCGACGAGAACGAGAAGGTCGGAGGCGAGCGCGCCCACGGCGCCGGCAACCCCGACGAGCACCGTGCCGACGAGAAAGAGCCGTCGTGGCCCGTGCACGTCGACCAGCCGGCCCGCCACCGGCTGCCCGATCGCGGTGGCCAGATAGAGCGCGGAGACCAGCCAGGCGGTGTGCGACGTCGGGGCGCCCAGCGCCCGGCCGATGGGGACGAGCGCGACCGCGATGATCGAGGTGTTGAGCGGGTTCAGCATCGCGCCGATGACCATGGGCGCGATCAGGCGACGGTCGAAGCCCGCCGACTCGCTCCGGCGGTCGGAATCGGCGGGGGCCGTCATCGCAGTGTCGCCCGCTCCACCAGGGCGAGCGCCCGGACGACCGTTGCCAGCTCCTCGGTGGTGAGTTCCTCCTGCAGCGCCGCCGCCAGCCACTCGTCCCGGACGCGACGGTTGTCCCTGATCCAGGTTCGCGCCTGGTCGGTGAGCGCGAGGCGCTGCCGGCGGGCGTCGTCGGGATCGGGTGCCCGGCTCACCATGCCGCGCTCCACGAGTACGGCCACCGTCGCGGCCATCGACTGCGGTCGCACCCGCTCGGCCGCGGCCAGCTCGCTCGCGGTCGCCGGCCCGCTCTCCTCGAGCCGCTTCAAAACCGAGGTCTGCGACGGGCTGAGCCCGTCCTCCCCGCGCAGCTCCCGCAGGCGACGACGCAACCGGCTGAGGACGACGACGAGGTCACGGGCGGCGATGAGCGCGAGGTCGCTGCTGGTGGGGGTAGTCGTGCGGGGAGTCTCGGCCACGGTTCCCAGAATAGATAGTCAGTCTGGACTGACAAGTTCAGACTGACTATCTTGCTGTGGCGCCGATCACCCGAGCCGCCCTGAAGGGTGCGGCGGAGATGTGCCGGATGCTCAACCGTCAGCCCGGTGACCTGCTCGATCGGGTCGAGGATCGAACCCCGGGGCGGGTGACGCCGCCGAGGAGCGCCGGGGACGGGGGC
>NZ_JBJZOG010000135.1:0-13415 GCF_047200535.1 Micromonospora mangrovicola
CAGACGACATCCGACGGCTGCCGGCACGCCGCCGGCTGGATCTGTGCACGCCGCGACGCCCTTCTGTGCGATGGCCACCACCTCGTAGACCGGAACGACGGCTCGCCGTGATCCGGCGATCTCCTCCAACTGTTCAATGAGGGTGGGTATGCAGCTCCCACCCATCGAGGTCGGCCCCGCCGCCCGGTGTCAGGGCGTGCGTTGGTCCGTAGGTAGTCCAGCAGGTCCGCGGTTGCTCCCGTGGCCAAGGACACCCATGGGGCTAGCGTATGTGCGCGCGGCTGCAGGTTCGCACGTCGAGCAGCCGGCAAGTCCGTGACGGAGTGTAGCGACCGCTTCGCGGCAGATGACAATGGCGGTGCGGGGCGGCGGGGAGCGGTTGCTGCTGCGGATAAGCCGGTCAGGCACTCGGTGGGGCGGCGGCCGATCGACGGCCCCCATGCGAGGCGACCAGGGCATCAGCCACGATCGCGGCGTCCGCCTCGGCGACGTCGGCGGGATACTCCGGCAGGAGGTCGTCCCAGACGACCAGCCAGGATCCGTAGAGCTGCGCCTGGCCCTCCGGCCGGGCGAAGAACCAGACGTGCAGGTGAGCGGCGCCGTCGCCGACGCGATAGACGTGAGCTCGAGAGATGTGCGGCAGAGCCTGCACGTGGCGGACGATTCGCGTGGTCAGCAGTCCCAGCTCCGCGGCGAGATCGTCGGGGAGGTCCGCCATGTCATAGTGATCGCGCGGGTACAGCATCAGCACCAGCGGCACGCCCACTCCCGGGACACGGGCCAGCCGCCAGTGATCGTTGAACCAGATTCCTTCGTCGCGCTCCTGACAGTTCCGGCACTCCGCCGGGTCCTCGCCGTGCCGGGCGGGCTCGGGCAGCACCGGCGGGCGCAGCGGTGCGACGCGCAATCCATCCTGTTCGAACGGGCTGATGTCCCATCCCGTCATGCGCGCCAGCGGAAGCCGCCGCTCGCTGTCCGCGACAGCCATCGCGTGGTCATGGAACTGGTCCGGACGCAAGGCCATGGCGCGAAGACTAGTACAACCAAGATCCCGCTGTTCATCGCTATCACGTGGGCTGCCCACCACGGCCCCGTGGGTGGCCGCACGTTCGATGGCACGGATTCGCCGTGGGAACCTCTTGTCGACCATGAGCGGGGTCGCCAGCGCCCACGGAGGCTCATGAGCTGTGACGACCGCCCGCGGCCGGCACCCCCACGGCCGCGGATCCGGATGTTGTGCTCTTTCAGGGTCGGTGGAGAGCGGATCGCTTGGGGGCACGCTTTCCACGGATGATGACGGCTCGGGGTTTGTCGAGTTGGCTGAGATCGGTCCGTGGGTCGACGCCGAAGACGACCGCGTCCGCTGGGGCTCCGTCCACGAGGCCGGGCAGCCCGAGGTAGGACCTGGCGGTCCAGGATGCGGCTGCGAGCGCGTCATGCGGCGAAACGCCGGCAGCTACCAGAGCGCGGATCTCCTGGGCGATGCCACCATGCGGCCGGGAGTCCGTGCCGGCCAGCACGGTGACCCCAGCCTCGACGGCGGCAGCGGTGAGCCTGGCGTGCCTGCTTGCCCCAGGCACGTACCAGCTCTTGCGTGCATGTTCCGGATCAGCGGCGATCTTCGCCAGGGCAGCGGTGATTACCGACAGCGTCGGAGTCAGCGCGATGCCCTGCTCGGCCATACGCGGTAACAGGTCCAGGTCCATGCCCATGCCGTGCTCCACGGAGTCCACACCCGCCTCGACGGCGACCAACCCGCCTGACGCGTGCTGTGAGTGCACCGCGAGGCGCCCACCGACCGCGTGCACGCGCGTGACAGCCTCGCGGAGCACTCCGACCGGCACGACATCGTCGTCCGGCCGCCAATCGATCACCACCTTGGCCCAGCCGGTGCGGGCTGCCTGCTCAGCTGCCACGGTGGGCAGATCGGTCAGCTCCGGGCGTCGGCCCCACCCTTCCATGAACTGCCCATGCTGGGCGATCCACGGGCCGGCGTGGACGGCTCGCGGACTCCCGTCCGCTTGGCCGAACCAGTCAGGCGGGTCGCCCGCGAGGCCGGGAGCGCGGATGAGCGTGACGCCTGAATCCAGATGCGCCCGAAGATCCTCTCTCAAGGCAGCTGAATCCAGTGGCTGGCCTGGCTTCTCGACTCCTGGGTGGGTGTGCGCATCGACCAACCCGGGCAGTATCCAGCCCTCGGCGACCAGCTCAGCACCGGCCACCGGATCCGAAGTCCATCGATCACCGTCGGCGTAAAGGTCGACCGGTTCGCCCCCGGGAAGTGCAAAACCGCGGACTCGCAACACCGCCAAGGAGCTCACCCCCGGTACCGAAACCCACCCAGACGGCCAAGTGGTCAGCATGCCACCATCGTTGGCCAACCAATCCGATCAGCGGCCTGGTTCTGCTCACCCGGCAGAACCACGGCTGAGACATCCGCTCATCGACACGAGCGGTCGGCGTGACGGTGACCGATGTACGCGAGTACCTCGACCACGACGAGTGGGAGATCGCACTCGACATCCTCATGGACCTCGACACCGGTTGGCGACCCGCGACCGTCTGGTTGGAGCTGCTGATCGACAGCGCCGAGTTGATGTGGCTCGCCGATGTCGCGGTGCCACTCGGGCCGGTGGGAGAGCCTCCACGGCATCGTCCGCGCCGAGTTGCGGCTCCTGTCGCCCCCGAAGGTGGCCGGCGAACGCCGATCCCGGGCAAGGGCATCCTCCAACCGCTGTGGACCTCGGCCGGCGTACGGCCGTGGGAGACTCCGACTTGCTCCTGGCACGCATCTGGAGCCCGCTCCTGCCCTGTCACCAGGCGCCACCGGGTCGGTCCGCCTCAGCCCCTTGTCCCCGGCCCTGTGGCGGCATCTCCAGCCGGGCATGACGATCACCATGCACGAGGGTCGGCTCAGTAGGAACGGTCACCATCATCGCGGCGTTGAACGTGCGCTAAAACGGTGTGATCTGGCGCTGGGGTCACGCGTGACTGTGGCCGACAGCAGATGGACTGACTCAGGTTGCCGCATCGCGCGGCCAGCGGCAGTGAGCGGACGTCCGCGCACTACTCGTTGATGAGCTGCTCTCGAAGAATGTCTGCGTGCCCACAGTGCTGGGCGAGCTCGCGCAGCACGTGGAGATACACCCACCGCAGCGGAAGCGGGCCCCGCCGGTGCCCGTGAAGGATGTCGTCCAGACCCAGGGATGATGTCGCACGGCGTGATGCTGCGCAGGCTTCGCGGTGTGCGTGCTGGACGGTGGCGATCGTGTCGTCGTCATCGAGGATGAACGACTCTTCTGACGTCGCAGGGATGCCGATCTGAGCGCGCGACCGGCACGTGACGGCTTCGTCAAACCAGACCTTCTCGACGAAGGTCGCGTGCTTCACAAGACCCAGCAGCGTGGTCCGGGAGGCCACCAACGATCGGCGCACCTGTTCCTCTGTCAGCCCGTCCAAGCAGCCATTGAGCGCGCCGCGGTGCTCGTCGAGGAACGCCTCGAGCTGGGCAGGGGCTGGCTGTGCGACGACCTGATCGGCGAAGGTGGGCGGGTAGGAAGGCATGGGCGAAGCATTCCAGACCGTCGCGCAGGAGCGCCTGGCGGACATCGGCACGTCCGCGCGTCGCCACCGGTGGACAGCAGGCCGCACTCCGCGACGCGCGGGCGGCGGCAGATCCGGATGTCTGGCCTTGGAGGGCGTTCACCCTAGGAGCCTGTGGCACGCCCTCGGCTGCGCGGTAGCCCAACCTGCTTGAAAGGGCACCGGGCCGTCGAGTACGGCGACTTCGTCATCGTTCATCCGCGCCAGCTGTTGCCTCGGTAGGTTGTCGGTCATGGCGGGCGTTCGGCTGGAGCCGATGACCGAGGATCAGTACAAACCGTGGCGGGCCGACGCCGAGGCGCACTACGCGCAGAGCGTCGCCGCGTCGGGCCGGTCGGCGCAGGACGCGGCCCGCAACGCCGCCGACACCTACGCGCAGCTGCTTCCCGACGAGTCCGCCACCCCTGACCACCATTTCTGGTACGCCTACGACGGCGACCGCCGGGTCGGTTTCCTCTGGGTCAAAGTCACCCACGACACCGCGTTCGTCTACAACGTCGCCGTCGAGCCCGACGTACGCCGCCAGGGCTACGGCCGCGCGATCATGCTGGCTGCCGAGCGCTGGTGCCACGACAACGCGCTGACCAGAATCGGTCTGCACGTCTTCGCCCACAACACCGGCGCCCGGGCGCTCTACGAGCAGCTGGGCTTCACCGAGACCGGCCGCAACATGGCCAAAGACCTGTGACCGCGATCCGCCCGACCGCCCGGCTTCTCGACCTCCTGCGACCCGTCGGAGGTGCTGATTCTCGGTAGTGGACTCGTGCAGCTCCGAGGTCGTCTCCGTCACGAAACGGCCGTGAACCGCAACCAGGCTCGGGGAGTCGGCACGCTGCAGACTCTGACCGGCCCAGAAGCCAACCACTGGAGTGGTGGGAAGAACCCGGATTGCGAGGTCTGGGCCGGCGTTGCCGCCCGACCCCAGCGGCCATCCGCTCACCAGGTCCACGCCTCCGCTGGCCGCGGCTCCCAGCGACGGCGCTCCCGCAGCAGCTTCGGAAGCCGGTGCCGAGCTGTGCGGCGGGTAGGGCTTCGCTGATCAGTGACCGGGTCGTCAGTCTGCGTCGGTGGTGCGATTCCGACGAGCTTGGTAAGAAATCTGTCGAGGGATCCGGCCGGTGGTCATGGGATGGGCATCCGGCCTGGTCGTCGGCGCTCGTATCTAGCGGGCTACCCTCGCCGGTATGTCCGACTCCCGCCTGCTGCGTATCGGTACCCGCAACTCCCCGATGGCGCTGGCCCAGGTCGAGCGGGTCCGCGTGATGCTCGCCGACCGGCACCCCGAGGTCACCGTGGACGTGGTGTCGATGTCGACCAGCGGGGACCGGTGGCACGGCGACCTGGCCGCGCTGGGTGGCAAGGGGGCGTTCTCCAAGGAGGTGGACGGCGCCCTGGTCGCCGGGGACGTCGACCTGGTGGTGCACTGCGTCAAGGACGTACCTGGGGACCGGCCGGCACCGGCAGGCACGGTGATGGCCGCCTACCTCACCCGCGACGACGTCCGGGACTGCCTCGTACACCCGGGCGGACTGCGCATCGAGCAGCTGCCCGCCGGCGCCCGGATCGGTACCTCCGCGGTCCGGCGGGTTGCGCAGCTGGCCCTGCACTGGCCGCACCTGGTGCCGGTGGCCATCCGTGGCAACGCGAACAGCCGGCTGGCCAAGCTCGACGCCGCCGGGATGTACGACGCGCTGCTGCTCGCGGCCTCCGGCCTGCAGCGGATCGGGCAGGCCGACCGGATCACCGGTCCGCTCGACGTCGAAACGATGGTCCCGGCCGTCGGCTCCGGCACCCTGGTCCTGCAATGCCGCGACGACGACACCAGAACCCGTGACCTGGCCGTGAGCCTCAACGACCCGCGAACCGAGCAGGAGACCGTGGCCGAGCGGACCATGCTGCACATCCTGCAGGGCAGCTGTCACTCACCGATTGCTGCGCTCGCCCGCAGCGAGCCCGACGGGCGCCTCGGCCTGCGGGCGAGAGTGATCAGCCTCGACGGCAAGACCGTGCTCGACGTGCACGAATGGGCGGCGGACCCGATCACCCTCGGGACCTCCGTCGCTGCGGCCCTGTTGCGCCAAGGCGCCCGTGACCTCCTCGATCTGCCTGCCCACGAGTCGGCCTGACCGACCGTCAGATACCGTCGCCCCGAGCTCAACCCGAAGATCGCGGGCACGGGACCGCGGCGCAGACCGGGCGTTACCGGAGCTCGGCAAGACTGCGCGTCGAGTGCCGCCTCGCCCTGTCACTCAACGTGACGCACGGTCGCGCGGCAGAAGCGGACGTCTTTAACGGGCACCGCCGTGTCACGAGGTTTCCGCAGAAGATGGTGCGCAGTCGGTCGAGAACGGCCTGGCGGCTCCGTCTCAGTAGGGGATGGGGCACCGTGGTCGTACAACGAGAAGGGATCCAGCATGACGATCCAGCGGATGGACAACGTCCTCATCGTTGTCGACGACCTTGACGCTGTTGTCTCGTTCTTCGTCGAACTCGGCATGGAGCTGGAGGGCAAGGGGTCAATCGAGGGGCGTTGGGTGGAGCGGGTCATCGGGATCGACGACGTCCGACAGGACATCGCGATGCTACGGACCCCGGACGGCCACGGCCGGATCGAGCTGGCAATGTTCCACACGCCGAAGGCGATCAGCGCCGAGCCGAAGGATGCACCGGCGAACACGTTGGGCATTCGTCGCATCATGTTCGCCGTCGACGACATCGAGGACGTCGTTGCCCGGCTGCGCGCCCACGGCGCCGAACTCGTCGGCGGGCTGGCGCAGTACGAGGACAGCTATCGGCTCTGCTACGTCCGCGGCCCGGAGGGCATCGTCGTCGGACTCGCCGAACAGCTCGGCTGAGGGCCGCCGACGGAGCCGTGCATCCGAAAAACCCGGATGACCTCGGCGCCGGTGGTGCGTAGCGTGCCGGCCATGTCCCGGACAGAGCTACGGCCGTTCACGGCCGCCGATTTGGCTGCCTGCGGCACGTTGCTGGCCGACCGGCACCGCCGGCACCGCGTCGCACAGCCGCTGCTGTCTGCCCGGTCCGAGGACGCCGCCGTTGCGCGGGCGGAGCTGACCGCCGTGTACGAGACGCCGGACGCGTCGGGAGCGGTCGCGTACCGCGCCGGCGTCCCGGTGGGCTTCGTCCTCGGTGCCCCGAAGCCGTCACCGCTGTGGGGACCGAACATCTGGGTGGAGGCCGCCGGACTCGCGGTCACCGACGCCGAGGTGATGCGCGACCTCTACGCGGTCGCCGCCACCCGGTGGGTCGACGAAGGCCGCACGGCGCACTACGTCGTCGTGCCGGCGCACGACGCGGAGCTGGTGCGGGCCTGGTTCCGCCTGGGCTTCGGCCAGCAGCACGCGCACGCCATCCGGCCCCCCGCCCGGCCGGGAACGGGTACGCCGGCCGGGCTGTCGGTGCGCCGGGCGACCCGGGCCGACATCCCGGCGCTCGCCCAACTCGAACTTGAGTTGCCACTGCATCACGGCCGGGCCCCGACGTTTTCCGCCGGCCGGGTGGGCACGCTGGCGGAGGCCCTCGCCGAGTGGACGGTCGACATCGACAACCCCGCGTACGCCACCTTCGTGGCCGAGTCGGACGGCCGGGTCATCGGCTCGGCCGTCGGCTGCGCGCTGGAGAAGTCGAGCGGGCACCTGAACCTGGCCCGCCCGGACCACGCCGGGTTCCTCGGGTTCGCGGCGGTCTTCCCGCACGTCCGTGGCGCCGGCGCTGGACGGGCCCTCGGCGCAGCCGTCATCGACTGGGCCGTGTCGGCCGGGTTCGACAGTGTGGTCACCGACTGGCGGGTGACCAACCTGCTCGCCTCGCGGGCCTGGCCGGCGCTCGGCTTCAGCGAGACGTTCCTGCGGCTGCACCGGCTGATCCGCTACTGACCGGTCGCGACTGTGACGTCCGCCAGCGGCTGCGGGCTCGGCGCGCGGAAAGCGGCAGATCCGGTTGGCGGGCGACGAGTGCTGGCGGTGCGTCCCGTGGCCGTTCACCGCTCGGGCCTCTGGTGGGCTCGGTCGAGGAAGCCGATGAGGGTGTCCCGTTCGGCCTCGATGCCCTCGGCGAGGCGAGCGGCAGCGTGCACGACCAGCCAGGCGGCCGGCTGCCAGAGCCGCCGCGGCGAACGGCCACGGTATGCCTGGGCGTAGCGGTGGGCGAACATCGACCGACCGGCCGTGATCAGCGCGCGGGACACGGGCGGGATGTCGGGTTGCGGATCGGTCCACCGCAACAGGAGCATGGTGCGTGCGTGGTCCGCTTCCGGCACGCCGCGGGCCGCGTTCGGCCAGTCGATGACCGCGACCCGATCGGCGTCGACCAGGACGTTGCCGGGGTGGTAGTCCCCATGGCAGAGGCGGTCGCCGTCTGGTAGCGCGTCGAGGACCCGCCGAGCGTAATCTCGCTGATGCGGTGGCAGGACGGCGTCTGCGATACGGGCGGCCAGAACCGGCCGGAGTTCGGGAAGGTCACCTGGCGCCGGGGCCGCGTGAACGGCGAGGTGCGCCTCGGCCAGCGCACGTGCCAGGCCGAGTAGCCGCCACGGCTGCCGCTGCAGCAGCGACAGCATGTCCGACCCGCCCAGACGTTCCAGCACCAATCCCGTGCGCCCGTCACATTCCACGGTGTCGACCAGCTTCGGGGCCACGCCGCGACCATCCAGCCTGGTCAGGGCCAGCGCCTCCGCGCGGTGCCCGAGGAAACCGGCACGGTACAGCTTCACGACCGTGTCGTCGCCCCACGCGTGCACGTCTGCCTCGCGGCCGGCGCCGAGCTTGGCCCCGATCACTCCAACGCCCTGCCGGGCCTGACTGTCAACTCGTGGCAGTCCGCAGTGATGCCCGTCGCGCCGAAGCCCACGCAACCCCTTTCGCAGACACTTTCAAGATCTGTACCGGAGGTTTGGGCCAAGAAGTTGGTCAACAGGGCTGCTGTCTCGGTCTCGCGCTCGACGTGCGGTAGGTGGCCGGTCTGGTCGAGAATCTGGATCTCGGCGCCCGGCAGACTTTTTCTGAGGGTGGAGTGTTCAGGCAGTGGTGCGATGCGGTCCTCGCGTCCCCACAACACCAATGTCGGGATGCCACGGCCGTCGACGCGGGCATAAAGCGATGTCGCGTCCTGGATGGGCATCCGGCGGATCGACGACAGCACGGCCCGTTGGAATCCCGGTGCTGACACGTACGGCCGGAACTTGTCCCGCAGTGCGTCGATCACCTCGGTGCGGTGCGAGTAGCGGGGCAGCCGGGACAGCAGGATCTTGGTGCCTGCGGCATGGAGCAGGAGTTCGCCGACGCCGGGAAGCTTCATGAGGCGACCGAACCGGGTGGTGTGGACGCCGAAACCGTCCGGGGCTACGTAGGTCAGGCTCGCGAGTCGTTCGGGATGCCGGTCGGCGAAGTCCGCTGCGATGATCGTCCCAAACGCCAGCGCCACCAGGTGGACCGGCCTCGCGACGGCCAGCCGCTGAAGGAGTTCGGCAAGTTGGTGTTGGTAGAGGTCCGCCCCGTACGCCACCCGCGGGACTGCGGAGGCGCCCCGACCGAGCAGGTCGTAACGCACCACGCGGTATCCGGCGTCGATGAGCGATTCGGCGAGTCCGTCCCAGACGAACATTGGCAGGGTGGCGCCGGGGATCAGGACGACGATGGGCCCGCTGGGGGAGCCGTCGACGCGGTAGTGGGTGCGTCCGCTGGGCAGGTCGAGGAACTGGTCGGTCAGGCTGGGCATTGCATGGTCAGCTTTCGATGAGGTGGCGGGTGCTGGGTGGGGAGGCTGCGAGGGTGGATTCGGCGAGGCAGCGCATCACCGCACGCCAACCAGCGAGAGCGGCAGGGCCGGCGATAGCCACGACTTGCTCGAGTTGTGTCAGCTGGGGACCGGTCGCCGCATGTTCGACGGACGCACCCGCCGCCGTGGCCGACAATGCCCGCTCACGGCGGCTTCTCGCAGACGCCGACCGGGTGACGTAGCCGCGGCGTAGCAGGCCAGACAACGGGCGATGCAGGGCCTGCCGGCTAATGCCGAGCGCGCCAGCGAGTTCGCTGACGGTGATGCCGGGCTGCCGGACAACGACGTACAGAATGCGATGGTCCACCCGTCCGAGCTCGTGCTCGGCGAGGACCGTGTCCGCGGTGTCAACGAAGCCGCGCCAGCCCAGGAAGAACAAAGCGATGTCGCGCTCACCGATCGACATGTCAATGATGTTGACATGACTTGTCGGCGCAAGCAAGATCCCTGCCAACCGGTTTGGGGTCTGTCCCACCAGCCAGGTAGTTCCAACTCGTGATCCACTCCGACGCTCGCTCAGCAGGACCTGTGGGGCCCGAGTGGGCCAGCCGCATCCGTCGACAGCGGCGCCACTGCCACAAGATCACATGCGCTGACATCGGCAGGACCGCGAGTCGAAGGCCGCCCAGCCCATCACTCAGCGTGATGCACCATCGGCGGCAGATCCGGGCCATAGATCAAGACGCGAGACCCGTTTCCCGTTCCCTGTGGGAGTCATGCCAATGAGTCGGCCGGCCTGACGTTGAGGCAGAGGTCCCCTCCTCCTGGGTATCGTATTCATGATCTTCGGGGGGAGGCGCGAGTTGGATCGCGTTGAGCGCATGTTGACGTTGTTGCGGCGTGGACAGACCGAACACGCCGAGCAGTTGCGGGTCGAGGGCCCGGCGGCGTGGCTGCCGCAGTGGACCGCCGGCGAACCGCTGAGCCGGGCGTTACGGCAGGCGCATCAGCTTGGCTCCCTGATCACCGCGGTGCGCCTTGACGACACGTTCGCATGGGCGCTTGCCGGGGACACGGTGTACCGCATCTCCCTTTCCGATGGCGTGGTGCACCGGCTGTGGCTGGAGGGGCGGCACGAGTTCCACCGGGATGCCGCGTTCGCCGGTCACGCCGTCGTCGCGGTCGAGGACGAGCGGCTGCTCGTGTGGGACCTCGCCACCGGTAGGTTGCTGCTGGCCACCGCCGCCGACGACGTCCCCCCGCGCGCGGGTGGCCTGCGCAGCCTCGCGGTCGGCGCCGGTGTCGCGGTGACCGGCACCGAGGGTGGCTACCTGCTGCAGTGGGATCTGGCCGACGGCCGGCTGCTGGCGAGGACCGCCGCACACGGCGGCTATGTCGCCCGTGTCGCGATCAGCACCGACGGGCCGCCGGCAGTCCTGAGCCTCGGCGGTGAGGACCGCTGGACGGGGACGGTGTGCTTCCACGACCTCGACGGGTTGCGCCGTACCGGCGAGGTGGCCACGGCCGAGGAGACGAGTTGCGGCGGCTGGACCGTGCTGGACGGCAAGCGGCGTGCGGTGACCGTCGCGGACAGCGGCCTGCTGACCATCTGGGATCCCACGACGGCGATGGCGGTCGCACAGTTCTCCAGCACCGCGCGCCCGATCGGGACGCTGGCGTTCGCTGCCGGTGGTGCCTGGGCCGTGCTCGGCGAGTCACGAGCGCTGCGGATCGTCGACCTGCGTGACGGGGTCGTTCGCGGCACGATCCGGACCGACTTCACGTCCGACGTCAACAATGTCGCCGCCTGCGGCCGGTTCGTCTTCGCGGCCCAGGGCGGCAGCACCGAGGGGCGTACCAACCTCCTGGAGCTCACCGATCCCCTCACACAGGACGCCAAGGACCGGCCGCACTTGATCGACGCGACCGCGGCCACGATCGGCGGACGGGCCGTCGTCGTCGCTGTCGACGAGGACGGCCCGTACCGGGTGTACGACTCGACCCATGGGCAGGAGCTCCGATCGGTCGGCGAACGTACCACCAAGCACCGGTCCGTAGGTGGACGCCCGCAGTTGCGGACCGTCAGCGTCGGTGGCCGAGACCTGGTCCTGTCCATGTCCGACCTCGTACCGACGATCATCGACCCGGCCACCGGCGAAATCCGCACAGCCCCTCGGCCATCGGTGGCCGGGCCGATTCTGTCGGCTGCCGCCACGCGTGACGGCCTCGCCGCGATGGTGGACCTCAACGGCACCCTCGCCGTCTGGGACGTGGCCACGTTGACACTGCGCGCTTCGACCCACATAGCCGAATCGTTGCGGGCGACCTCGGTCGCGCTCGGCGACCTGCATGGCCGCACCGTCGTACTGACCGGCACCGACGACGGCCGGATCCGCTGGTTCGACGGCGCCGACCTGACCAAGATTCCGCCTCCCGGCCGGTTCGCCGAGGACACCGGCCCGATCGAATACACCGTGGACCCCATGAACTGGCCCGGCCCGCACGCCGTCACCGCCCTGCAGGTGGCTGGAACCGTGGTGGTCAGCGTCGTGGGCAACACCATCACCTGCGCCGACATCACCACCGGTGAGCCGTCCGGGCCGGCACTGACGCATCCAGGCAAGGTCTGGGCGGTCCTGCCGACCGTGCTCGACGGCGCCCCAGTCGTGGCGACCAGCTGCGCCGACCGAGTCCTGCGGATCTGGGACATCGCAACGGGCCGCACCATCCGGGCCGTCACCCTGCCGCGACAGGTCCACCGGATCCTCTCGGTCACCGCCGACCAGATCATCGTCCTCGACAGCGGCTACCTCTTCACGGTCGGCCCCGGCACGCGGTCAGCGGTGGACCATGAAGCCATCAGCGGTGATGGAACTCATTAGGCAGCCCCGTGCCAAACACCGACATCGTTGACAACTTCGTGCTGGCGCCGTGAACAAAGGTCGCGCAACCCCATGCAGCTCAGTCTCGGCGTGCACGCTCATCGGCACGCCCGGATGCAGGAACCCGCGATCCAGTTGCTTTCCGTGACGGGCGCTTCGCGGCAGATGAGGATGTTGTCTTGACGGCGTCCTGCTGCCCGTTTGCGCCGCGACCGCAGCCACTTGCGCACGCGGCAACCTCGCTCACTCGGGGCGTGGCGGGCGCGGAAAGGCTGACGCGCATAAGGTCGGCCCGACACGGCGACCTTCGCGAGACTAGGAACGGGCAGGACATGGACCGACGCACCCGCGACGAGATGCTCGGCCGCCTGGCTGAGGCAGTCGGGTCCGTCACGGTCGCACACCCGACGCGGGTTGCCATCGACGGACCGCCCGCCGCCGGCAAGACCACCCTCGCCGACGAGATGGCCGTCATCTTGCGCGAACAGGGCCGCGACGTCATCCGCGCGACGATCGACGATTTCCTCTTCCCCCGGGCACAGCGCTATCCACGCGGTGAGTACTCGGCCGAAGGCTGCTACTTCGACACCCACGACTACGAAGCGCTGAACCGGGTTCTGCTCGATCCGCTTGGCCCGGGCGGAGACCGACGCTTCCAACACGCGGTCCACGACCGCACCGCGGATACCGCGCTGTCCCCGCCGCTCACCAATGCCACCGCCGACGCCGTGCTGATCTTCGACGGCGTCTTCCTCATGCGCCCGGAACTGATTGACCGGTGGGACCTGCGCATCTTCGTGTCAACCACGCTCGAGGCGACCGTGGAGCGGGCCGTGATCCGAGAGCGCCGGGTGTCATCTCGGGCCGACGTCGAACGGCGCTGGCGCGAGCGTTACATCCCCTCCCAACAGTTCTACTTCTCTGAGGTCCGCCCGACCGATCACGTCGACATCATCGTGCACAACGACGAGCCCCAGCAGCCGGTCTGGGAGACTCGAACACACTGACCGCACTCGACTCGGCACGGCCGCGCGCTCGACCTCACCGCGCCTTCGTCACGCAACGTGACGCCCGGCCTGCGGCAGATGTGTGCACCTAATCTTGGATAGACCGCCGACCAGCGATACGGGCCCACCCCGCCGCAGGAGAGGTGGCGCTCGGACCGGAGAGATTTTGTTGGCTAGCCATTAAACT
>NZ_JBJZOG010000136.1:0-13404 GCF_047200535.1 Micromonospora mangrovicola
AGGGGGACAACCCCCCCCCCCCCCCCCGCCACGGTCCGGGGTACGACCACGCCGAGCGGGACCTGGCGGTAGTTCGAGGCGTCGGTGGAGTACGCGGCGCGGGAGCCGGCGTCGAACCGGACCTCCCCGTCGACCTCGGCGCGCAGGTCGGCGGCGAGGGCGTCGAGGTCGATGTCGTGGGCCGGTTCGGGTGGGCGCAGGACCGGGGCGGGCAGCAGCTCGGTCATGAGCGCAGCTCGTTGATCTTGTCGCGGGCGACGGTGGCGAGGGTGGCCACCTTGTGCGGCTGGCCGCGCAGGAACGCCTCGGTGAAGTGTTTCGCCTGGTCGTACTCGACCTTGCCGGGCATCGGCGGTTCGTTCGGGTTGACGACACAGTCGACCAGCGCCGGACCGGGGTGGGCGAGCGCCTCCCGGATCGCGCCGGGCAGCGCCTTCGGGTCGCTGACCCGAGCGCCGTACCCTCCGCAGGCGCGGGCCCAGCCGGCGAAGTCGGCGTCGGGCTGCTGGTGCCGCACGGCGTACTCCGGGTAGCCGAGGATGATCTGCTCCCAGAGGATCTGCCCGTAGGCGTTGTTGTTGTTGACGATCACCTTGATCGGCAGTTCGTGCCGAACGGCGGTGAGGAACTCGGCCATCAGCATGGCGAAGCCGCCGTCGCCGACGAACGCGATGACCTGCCGGCCGGGATACGCGTGCTGCATGGCGACCGCGTACGGCAGGCCGGGCGCCATCGTCGCCAGGTTGCCGGAGAGGTAGAACTCCCGGCCGTCGCGGATGGTCCAGTGCCGCGCCGCCCAGGTGGCGATGGTCCCCGAGTCACAGGTCAGGATGGCGTCCGGGGTGGCCGCCTCGTCCACGCAACTGATCAGGTACTGCGGGGCGATCGGGTCGCGGGTCGGGTCCTGCAGGGCCACCATGTTCGAGCGCCAGGTCTCGTGCTCCTTCTGGTACCTCGTCAGGAAGGACCGGTCGGTGCGGGCCTGGATCAGGGGTAGGAGCTGTTGCAGCGCGAGCTTGGCGTCGGCGGTGACCGGCGCGTCCACCGGCAACCGCATGCCGATCAGGCTGGCGTCGACGTCGATCTGGACCACCCGCGCCTGTCCCGGCGACGGCAGGTACTTCCCGTACGGGTAGGAGGTGCCCACCATCAGCAGGGTGTCGCACTCCTCCATCAACTCCTCGCTCGGCTTGGTGCCGAGCAGGCCGAGGCCGCCGGTGGTGAGCGGGTGGTCGTCGGGGACCACCATCTTGCCCGACAGGGTCTTGACGATCGGGCTACCCAGCGCCTCCGCCACGGCGAGCACCTCGTCCCGGGCGTGCCGGGCGCCGATGCCGACCAGCATGGCGACCTTCTTGCCGGCGTTGAGCACCTCGGCGGCACGGGCCAGGTCCGCCTGGTCCGCGGGCAGCGGAGGCTGCGACGCCGCCGGGCTGCTCTTCGGTGGCGTCCCGGGGCTCACGTGCCGGTACGGGTCCTCGCCGGCCGCCGCCACCTGCACGTCGTTCGGGAAGGTCAGGTGCACCACCGTCCGCTTCGCCAGCGCGTTGCGGATGGCGATGTCCACCAGCCCGGGCATCTGCTGCGGGTTGGTCACCATCTGGTTGTAGGCCGCCACGTCCTGGTAGAGCAGCGTGGTGTGCACCTCCTGCTGGTAGTGCTGCCCGAGCACCGAGGTCTCCTGCATGCCGGTGAGGGCCAGTACCGGCACGTGGTCGAGCTTGGCGTCGTAGAGCCCGTTGAGCAGGTGGATCGCGCCGGGCCCGGAGGTAGCCGCGCACACGCCCAGCCGCCCGGTGGCCTTGGCGTAGCCGGTGGCCATGAAGGCCGCCGCCTCCTCGTGGTGCACCAGCACGAACCTCAGCTTCTCCCGCTGCCGGCGGAAGCCCTCCATCAGGCCGTTGATGCCGTCGCCGGGCAGGCCGAACACGGTGTCGACGCCCCACTCCACCAACCGTCGGGCCAGGCTCTCGCCCACGATCTCCTGCACGTCGTCCTCCTCGTTCCGGGGGTCGTACCGTCCCGGTCCGTCCGGTCGGGCCGAGCGGCGACCGCGGCTCGGCGGCGGTGGGCCGGGTCCGCCGGACCGGACACCGTGCGCGAGTGCGGATAGTTAGGCGGCTACCCGCCTTTCGATGCGGCAAACCGGCTCGACCGGGCGATTTCGGCTCGCGCACCCGCGCTCACGCGCTGTCGCGGGGCAGCACGGACAGCCGCCCCTGCTTCTCCAACACGGCCAGCCGCACGGTCCGCGGGTCGCTCACCCCGTGCTGGCGGAGCAGCTCGTCCAGGTCCGCCCGGGTCAACCCGATGCGGCGCAGCTCCTCGTGCCGCACCCGCCCCTGCGCGATCACCACCACCGGCGCCGGCTCGAGCATCCCCCGGCCGGTACGGGTCCGCCGGACCCGCGTGAACAGCGCGTGGGTGGCCAGGATGACCAGCAGGGTGATCGCGCCGGCGAGGAAGCTGGCGTCCCGCACGGTGGGTAGCCGCCCGACGATGGCGCCGACCGCGATGGCGGCCACGAAGTCGTACGGGGACAGCTCGGCGAGGGTGCGCCGGCCACTGACGCGCAGCCCGACCACGGCGGTGACGTAGAGCAGGAACGCCTTGACCGCGACCCAGGCCAACCGGCCCGGCTCGCCGATCAGCTCCGCGAACACGGTCACGGCTGGTCCGCCGGCTCCGGAGGCCGCGCGGGGTCCGCGCGCCGGCTCCGGTCCCGCCGGCGGTGCCGGGCCAGCGGCGGCGGCCGCACCGTCAGGCGCGCCGGCCGGACCGGGCCAGGGCGTAGCCCAGCAGCAGACCCACGGCCACGGTTGCCACCGCCCGGACGGACAGGGCCGAGCGGAGCTTGTTGAGGCCCTCGCGCGGATCCACCACCGTGCCGGCGACATCGCCGGCGGTGCCGACCAGCACGTCGCCGAACCGACCCAGATTCATCACGCCTCCCCGCCTTCGCCGCCGTCTGCCCCAGGCCGGTACCCGCATCCCGGGCGACGAAACGGCGACGAACCCGCCGGGGTCGACGGCTCAACGGCCCGGGCCCGGAGTCGGGCCCGTTCGCCGGGCCCGACCGGACGCGCGTCAGCGGGTCTCGGCAGCCATGGACGATGTCGGCTCCACCGCCGCCCCGGGCGGTGTGGCCGGTCGGCCCGGCTCGGGTGGCCGCGGGGCGGTCGACCCCCTGGCGACCACGTGCAGGATCTCGCGATGGGTCAGCCAGCCGCTGACCCCGCCGCCCCCCGGATCCACCACCGGCAGGGCGGATCCGTTGCGGATCAGCTCGGCCAGCGCCGTCTCCAGGGGCTGCTCGGGGCGCAACGCGGGCACGGTTCGGGCCAGCTGGGCGGCGGTGACGTCCACCGCGCCGTCCTGGGTCGCCGCCTCCACCTCCGCCGCCAGCACCACGCCCCGGAACTCCCCCTGCCCGTCGACGACGGGCAGGACGGTGTCCGGGTCCGCGGCGAAGCGGGCCGCCAGCTCGCCCAGCGCCGTCTCCGGGGCCAGCGGCACGGGCAGCGGGCGGGCCGCCGCCGCCACGGTCAGCCGGTCCAGCTCCACCGGGACGCCGGCGTCCAGCGCCACGCCGCGCCGGCTCAGCTTCCTGGTGTAGATGGTGTCCGCCGAGAGCAGCCGGGACAGGCCGGCGGCCAGGGCGATGGCCACCATCAGCGGCAGGATGATGCTGTACTCGCCGGTCAGCTCGAACATGATCACCACGGCGGTGATCGGGGTACGGGCCGCGCCGGCGAAGACGGCACCCATCCCCACCAGGGCGTACGCCCCGGTCGGGCCGGTCAGGCCGGGCAGCGTGGCGTGGACGACCGCGCCGAACGCGGCACCGAGCATCGCCCCGACGAACAGCGAGGGGGCGAACACCCCGCCGGATCCCCCGATGCCGATGGTCAGGCTGGTCGCCAGGATCTTGCCGGCCAGCAGGACGAGCAGGAACACCAGCGCGTACCGGCCGGCGACCGCGTCGCCGAGCACCGGGTAGCCGACGCCGTACATCTGCGGCAGCACCAGCAGCAGGCCGCCCAGCAACACGCCGCCGACGGCGGGCCGGAGCCACTCGGGTCCGCGCCAGAGCCGGTCACACAGGTCCTCGATGAAATAGAGGGTGCGGCTGAACCCGACGCCGACCAGGGCCGCGAGCAGGCCGAGCACCGCGAAGAGCAGGTACTCCCAGGGCGAGGCGACCTGGAAGGCCGGCAGACGCAGGAAGGGCACGTCGCCCAGGATCGCCCGGCCGATCACCCCGGCGGTCACCGCGGCCAGGACCACCGCGGCGAAGGACTCGACCGCGAAGTCCGCGAGGATGAGCTCGAGGGCGAAGAAGACACCGGCCACCGGGGTGTTGAAGGTGGCCGAGATCCCGCCCGCGGCGCCGGCCGCGACGAGCAGGCGCAGCCGGGTCTCCGGCAGCCGCACCCACTGGCCGACCGTGGAACCGAGCGCCGAGCCGATCTGGACGATCGGCCCCTCCCGGCCGACCGAGCCGCCGCCGCCGATGCAGAGGGCACTGGCCAACGCCTTGACGGCGGCCACCCGGGCCCGGATCCGGCCGCCCCGGCGCGCCACCGCGTACATGACCTCGGGAACGCCGTGGCCACGGGCCTCCCGGGCGAACCGGTGCACCAGGGGCCCGTACAGCAGCCCGGCGGCGACCGGGGCCAGCACCACGAACCAGCGGCCCAGGGCCGGCAGGTGCGGGTGGGCGGCCCCCGGGACGGCGGCGTAGTCGGGGTGGCCGGAGAACAGCCGGGTCGCCGTGCCGATCAGCCAGCGGAACGCCACCGCGCCCAGGCCCGCGCCGGCACCGACCAGGACGGCGAGCACCAGCAACCCGGTCGAGCCGCCACGGATCTCGTCGACCACCCGCACCAGCGAGCGGCGCGGCAGCGTGACGGCCGGGCGGGAGCCGCCGCTCCGCGTCCAGGGGGGAGTGGGCGCGATCCGACGCGCCAGGAGACCTGCTCGTTGCATAAGGCAATTGTTGCACGGTTACACGATGACGCGGCGCGACGGGGGCAGGACCCCCGGTGTCAGCGCTGGAGCGTCTGCTCCACCAGCCGGTAGACCGGCACGGTCGCCACGGCGCCGAGCAGCGCGGCCCCCGCCGCGACCGCGCCGCTCACCGCCAGCGCCCGGCGGCGGGTCGCCCGAGGCAGCGCCGGTCGCCGGTCGACACCGGAGAAGGCGGGCACCAGCCAGCGCAGGTAGTAGAAGAGACTGGCCAGGGTGTTGGCCGCAGCCACCACCACGAGCCAGGCCAGGCCGCCGTCCCAGGCGGCGGTGAAGACCAGCAGCTTGCCGGCGAAGACCGCGGTGGGCGGGGTGCCCACCAGGCCGAGCAGGCAGATCACCAGCGCGGCGGCGGACCACGACCGCCGGGCCGCCAGGCCGCGATAGCCGGCCAGGTTGTCGTGCGGCTCGGCGGCGAGCACGGCGAACGCCCCCAGGTTCGTCACCGCGTACCCGGCCAGGTAGGCCAGCAGGGCCGGCAGGGCGCGGTCCGCGCGGCCGGCGACCGCGACGGCCATGAGCAGGTAGCCGACCTGGCTGACCGTGGAGTACGCGAGCAGCCGGCGGGGGTCGGCCTGGCCGAACGCGGCGAAGTTGCCCAGGGTCATGCTCACCGCCGCCAGCACCGCGACCAGCAGCGGCCAGTTCACCACGTCGACCGGGACGACGGTGAACAGCCGGTACGCCGCGAGCAGACCACCGAGCTTGGGGATGGTGGTCAGCAACGCACCGGCCGGGATCGTCGCACCCTGCACCGCGTCGGGCACCCAGAAGTGGCCGGGCACCGCGCCGATCTTGAACAGCAGCCCGGCGAGCACACCGACGACGCCCACCGCCACCGCCACGGACGGCGCCGCCGCCAAGCCGTCGGCCAGCCGGTCGTAGTCACTCGCACCGCCCGCCACGCCGGTGAGCAGGGCGGCGCCACCGAGCAACGCGACCCCGAGCAGCGCGCCGATCAGATAGACCTTCAGCGCCGCCTCCGCGCCACGCCGGTCCCGGGCCCAGCCCGCCAGGGCGGACAGCGGCACCGAGGAGAGCAGGTAGGCCACGGCCAGCAGCAGCAGGTCGGACGCCCCGGCAAGGAGCACCGCGCCGAGGGTGGCGAGCAGGGTCAGGACGTGGAACTCGGTCTCCCGCCGGTTGCCGGCCACCCGGCCACTGGCGATGCCGACGACGAGCAGGGCCGCGACCGGGATCAGCAGCCGGGCCGTGGTGGTGGCGGCGTCGATGGCGTAGCTGTGTCCGTACACGGTGCGCCGCGCACCGAGCGCCGGGAGCGTGGCGGCGACGGCGGCGACCAGGGCGGCCACCGCCACGCCCCGGGCCATCCACTGCCGGTCGCGGGGCAGGAACGCGCCGGTCAGCAGGGTCGCCACGGCGCCGGCGAGCAGGACCATCTCCGGCAGCAGGGCCAGCGGGTGCTCGTTCACCGGCCGACCAGTTCCACGACCGCACGGGCGGCGGGCTCGACGACGTCCAGCAGCAACCGGGGGAACACCCCGATGAGCAGCGCGAGCGCGAGCAGCGGGGCCACCGCCGCCATCTCGGCGACCGTGACGTCGGCGGCGGCCGACAGGCGGTGCCGGGTGGGGCCGAGGAAGATCCGGTGCAGCGCCCAGAGGAACAGTCCGGCGGTGACCAGGATGCCGGGCAGCGCGAACGCCACCGCGACCGGCGCGGTGCCGAGGCTGCCGGCGAAGATCTGGAACTCCGCGATGAAACCGCTGAAGCCGGGCAGGCCGAGGCTCGCGAACGCGGCCACCGCGGTCAGCGCGGCGAAGCGTGGCGTGTCGGTCGCCAGTCCCCCGTACGCGTCCATCTGGTAGGTCCCGCCGCGGTGGTACAGCACCCCGGCCAGCAGGAACAGCGCGGAGGTGATCAGGCCGTGGCTGACCATCTGGGTGACCGCGCCGGTCACCGCGACCGACCGCGCCTGCGCGTCGGACCCGGCCACCAGTCCGGCCGCCCCGACGGCCAGCACGATGTAGCCCATGTGATTGACCGAGGTGTACGCCACCATCCGCTTGAAGTTGGTCTGGGCGAGCGCGACCAGCGCTCCGTAGAGGACGCTGACCAGGCCCACCAGGACGATCACGAGCGCGTACCGTCGCCAGGCGGCGGGCAGCAACGGCATGGCGATCCGGACGAAGCCGTAGGTGCCCATCTTCAGCAGGATCCCGGCCAGCACGGCCGACCCGGCGGCCGGCGCGTCGGTGTGCGCCGGGGGCAGCCAGGTGTGGAACGGGAACGTCGGCGTCTTGATCGCCAGCCCGAGCAGGATCGCGAGCAGCACCAGCCCGCCCGCGGTGCCACCGGTCAGCGGCGGGTCCCGGGTGAGCGCCAGGATGTCGAAGGTGTGCGGCCGGGCCGCGACGTAGAGACCGATGAAGCCCAGCAGCAGCGCCAGCGAGCCGAGGAAGGTGTAGAGGAAGAACTTCAGCGCGGAACGCCGGGCGTCGGCGCCGTGGCCCCAGCCGGCGATGACCGCGTACATGCCCACGATGGACAGGTCGAAGAAGACGAAGAACAGGATCAGGTCGAGCGCGACGAACAGGCCGAGACAGGTGGTCTGCAGGGCGAGGAAGAGCGCGGCGAACTGCCGGGGCCGGGGCTGGCGGCGCAGCGAGTAGACGGCGCACGCTGCGAAGACCACTGCGGTGAGGGCGAGCAGCGGCAGCGACAGGCCGTCCACTCCGACGTGGTAACCCGCCCCCGCGCCGGGTATCCACGGCCGGTTCGTCTCGTACGCCACGCCCCGTCCCGGGTACGCCCACCAGACGGCGAGGATCGCGGCCAACTCGACCAGGCTGAGCGCGATCCAGAGCCAGGACACCGCCCGGTCCGGCAGTCCCCGCCACAACAGCAGGACGACCGCCAGGGCCAACGGCGCGAACACGATCAGGGAGAGCATCGCCTACCTCGTCAGCAGCAGGAGCAGCACGGCGGCGGCGAGCGCGACAACCGCCTGGACGTAGTACTGGTGCACCAGGCCGGTCTGGGGCCGCCGGGCCGCCCGCCCCAGCCGCCGGGCCGCCCCGGCGAGGGCCTGCACCACCCGGTCGACACCACCGTCGTCGACGCGACCGGCACGCACGGCCAAGCCCCGGGTCCCGTCGGCGAAGGCGGTCACGGCCCGGTCGAGCCCGGTGTCGTCGAACCGGGCCAGCCGCCGGGCGAGCCCGGTGGCGGCGCTCGGCAGGGTGTGCACCGCCCGGTCGAGCACCCGGTCGTCGAACCGGGCCAGGACCCGGGCCAGCGCGAGGGTGGGCCGCACCACGGCCTGCCGGGCGGCGGCGTCGAGGCCCAGCCACGAGCGGGCCCAGCCGGGGGCGGGCAGCCGATCGGGGCCGGCGACGGCCACCGCCACCCCGACGAGGGCGAGCAGTCCGGACAGCAGCAACTCCGCCGCCGGCACCCGCGGCGGAGGCCCCTGCCCGACGCTCCGGGCGACCGCCTCGACGAGCGGCGGCAGGGCGAGGCAGCCGAGCACCGCCGCACCGCCGGCCAGGACGACCAGCGGCACCCGTTGCCCGTACCGGACCTCCCGGGTGCCGGGCCGTTCGGTGTCGTAGCCGGCCTCGACGCCGGGCGGGGCCGGGCGGAGCACCACGGCCAGCGCGCGACCGGCGTACAGCGCGGCGAGCAGCGCGCCCGCCAGCCCGACCAGGTAGAGCCCGAGGGAGTGTTCGCGGGCCCCGGCGAGCACCTCGTCCTTGGTGGCCCAGAGCGCCAGCGGCGGCACGCCGGCCAGCGCCAGCGCGCCCACCGCGAAGGTGACGCCGACGAGAGGGTGGCGGCGGCCGGCGCCGCGCAGCGCGGCCAGCCGCCGGGTGCCCAGGGCGGTCAGCCACGCCCCGGCGGCGAGGAAGAGCAACGCCTTGGTGGCGGCGTGGGCGACCAGGTGCGCGATCGCGCCGGGGGGCGCCACCGCCGCGCCGAGCACCACGTACCCGAGCTGGGCGCTGGTGGAGGCGGCGAGCAGTTGCTTCAGGTCGGACTGCGCGAGGGCCACCGCGCCGAGGACGAGGGCGGTGAGCGCGCCGCCCCAGGCCGCCACGTCGACCGCCCAGCCGGTGGCGGCGAGCAGCGGATGCAGCCGGACCAGCAGGTAGCCGCCCATCGCCACCATGGCGGCGGAGTGCAGCAGCGCGCTGACCGGGCTGGGGCCGAGCATGGCGCGGGACAGCCAGAACGAGAACGGCAGCTGGGCCGCCTTGCCGAAGCCGGCGGCGAGGACTCCGGCGGCGGCGAGATCCCGCCAGCCGGGCGGCAGGGTGGCCAGCCGGGCCAGGTCGAGCGAGCCGGCACCGGCCAGCGCCGCCCCGGCGGCGAGGTAGAGGCCGAGGTCGCCGAGCCGGGTGGTGAGGAAGGCGGTCGCCCCGGCCGCCACCGGGTCGTCCCGGCGCCAGTCGAATGCGATCAGGGCGTACGACATGGCACCCATCAGTTCCCACGCGAGCAGCAGCACGGGCAGGCTGCCGGCGGTGACGGTGAGCAGGACGGCGGCCAAAAAGAGCAGCATCAGCCCGTGGAACCGGGACCGGTCCTGCCGGATCTCGGCGGCGGCGAAGGCCAGCACCAGCAGGGACACCCCGGCCACCGCCGGCACGACCAGCGCCGCCGGCCCGTCCACGGTCAGCCCCCACCGACCGGCGGGCAGGAACGGCGCGCCGGCCACCGGTCGCGCGACGGCGACCAGCCCGGCGAGGACGGTGACCACCGCGGCGACGGCGAGCGCGACGGCGCCGGCGGCCGGCCCGGCCCGGCGGCCGGCCAGCAGCAGTCCTCCGCCGGCCACCGCCGGGAGGGCGACCAGGCACCACAGGACCGCCGTCATCCCTTCAGCTCCCCGGCCATGTCGGTCATGTCGGCGTCGCTGCTGCGGAAGAGCAGGGTCACCACGGCGAAGCCCATCGCCATCTCCACCGTCATCACCGCGATCACCACCAGGACGAGGACCTGACCGTCGGGCCGCTGCGGGGCCAGGAACCACCAGAGCGCGGCGGCGGCCACGATCACCCCGTTGATCATCAGCTCCAGGCCCATCATCACCATGACCACGGCCTGCTGGCTGAGCGCGCCGTAGAGGCCGACGCTGATCAGGGCGGAGGCGAGGAGCAGGAACATCGGGAGGGTCACGACGGCTCCTCGCGGGCGTCCGGACCGGCGGCGCGGTCGTACCGGCCCCGGGCGGTGGCGAGTACCAGCGCGCCCACCATGGTGGCGAAGAGGACCGCCGAGACGGCCATCATCACCAGCATCTTCTCGCCCATCACCGCCTCGCCGAGCGCGCGGGTGGGATCGGCGGGCGGCCCGCCCCGGCGGGCAGGCCAGGGCACCAGCAGCGATCCGGCGGCCAGGGCCAGGAAGGTGGCCACGCTGACGACCAGGGCGCCCCGCCGGTTGTGCATCATCGACATCGGCATCAGCCCGGCCGGGTTCATCATGAACATGATCATGAAGACCGCCATGATCGCCATCTCCATCACCATCATCAGGATGGTGATCACGCCGAGGTACGCCGAGCCGAGCAGGAGCAGTTCACCGCCGACGGCCACGAACGACAGCGCGAGCGAGAAGGTGGCCCGGGCCATCGAGTCGACGGTGAAGACCGCGATCCCGGCAGCCACCGCGACCACCCCCAGCACGACGAACGCCACGATCGCCATCGTCACCTCCTCACCAGCACGATCACCGCCACGACCAGCAGCTGGAGCAGGGTGGCGGGCAGCACCACCAGCCAGGCCAACCGCATCAGCCGATCGGCCCGCAGCACCGGCACCCGGCGGCGCACCGCCACCAGGCAGCCGAGCAGGGCGACCGTCTTCACCAGGCTCCACAGCCAGCCCGGCAGCACGGGCCCGTGGCCGCCGCCGAGGAAGAGCGCCACCGCCATCGCGGCGCCGGCCGCCAGCAGCGCGTACCGGCCGACCAGCAGCACCAGCCGGTCCACGCCGGCCGGCTCGACCAGCACCCCGCCCGCCAGGTCCGGCCCGACCGGGTAGCCGAACGGACCCGACATGCTGAACGCCAGCACCGCGCCCACGAAGACCAGAAACACCACCGGCATCCACACCACGAACCACAGCCCGCGCTGCGCCGCCACCACGTCGGTGACCCGCAGGCTGCCCGCCGCCAGCGCGGGCCCGGTGAGGGCGAACATCAGCGGCAGCTCGTAACCGAGGGCCTGGGCCAGGAACCGGTAGCCGCCGATCAGACCGTACGTGCTGTTCGCGCCCCAACCGGCCAGCCACACCGCCGCCCAGAGGAGCACGTCCATCGCGTTGAACCAGACGACGCCCACCGGCAGGTCCGCCACCACCCGGCCGCCGACCGGCACCACCACGATCATGAGGAGCGCCACCACCAGCGGACCGGCCAGGCCGAGCCGCCAGAGCAACAGATCCGCCGCGATGATCCGACGCCGGCCCTGGCGCAACAGCCGGGCCAACTCCCACACCGGCCGCCCGGCGCGGGCCGACACCGTCGGGCCGCCGGCCGGGTCGAGGACTCCGTCCAGCACCGCCCCGACCGCCGCGACCGCCAGCAGCGCCACGGCAGCCGGCAGGACGCTCCACCAGGGGCTGCCGGTCATCCCGCCCCCTCCCCCGCCGCGAGCGCCAACTCGTCCGGGTCGGGGTCGAAGGAGGCCAGCACCAGTCGCGCGGCAGCCACGTCCGCCCCGACCATGAGCCGGGTCGCCACGGCCAGGAGCGGCACTGACGGGGGCCGACCGGACACCACGTCCCCGCGCGGCCCGTCGCCGTCGCGCGGCTCCGCGCCGGCGAGCAACCGGGCGGTCTCGTCCAGCCAGCGGCACCACCGGGCGGTCACGTCGCCGCCCTCGTCCGCCGCCCGCGCCGCCGGCCCGCGAATCCCGGCCTCCCGGGCCGCCCGCACGGACAGCACCCCCAGGCCGTCGGTGGCCCAGCGCAACGGGCGGGACCGCCGGGCCCGGCGGTCGAGGGCCCGGAAGCCGTCGTACGCCACGGCCAGCGGCACGTCGGCGAGCAGCGCGTCGCGAAGCCGGCGAGCCGCCGCCGCGCCCGCCGGCCAGCCGGCCACCGCCCAGAGCCGGCCGAGCGAGTCGAGGTGGGCGGCCGCGTGCCGGCGGCGGCGCGACTCCCCCCGGCCGGCGGCCCAGTACGGCTCCCCCACCGGCCCGGCCGGCCCCAGCACCCGTCCGGTGGCGGCCTGCACCAGGTCACCCTGAACGGTCAGCTCGACGACGAGACCGGCTGGCCAGTCGCCCAGCACCGGACCGAGTGGCAGGTGCAGCACGTCCAGCGTCAGGCCGTCGCGGTCCTCGGCTCGCTGCGCCATCATCAGCCCGCCCGGCATGGCCATTCCGCCGCCGCGACCGTCGTGTCCGCCCCCGGCACCGTGGGCCGCGTGGCCGCCCTGCTCTCCCTCGTCACCGTCGCCGCCGTGACCACCGCCGCCCGCACCGTGGCCGCCGCGCCCACCGCCGTCCGCACCGTGGCCGCCGCGCCCACCGCCGTCGCCGCGTTCTCCGCCACGCCCGCCGCCCTGGCCACCGCCGTCACCGTGGCCGCCGACGTCATCCTGGCCGCCGCCGTGGTCGCCGGTCCGCGCGGTCTCGTCGCCGGGACCCGCCGAGGCGAGCCGCCGCCGACCGGCTCGCAGCGCCAGGTGCACCCGGTCCGGCTCGACGACCTCGACGCGGGCCCGGGGCACCGGCAACTGCGCCCAGACCCGCTCCACCGCCCGGGCCAGCTCGGCGCCCGGCGCGCCGGCGACCACGAGCAGATCCGCGTCCGCCGGGTCCCGCACGAGCACCCCGCCGAGCCGGGCCGCTTCCGCCTCCACCGCCAGCCACGCCGCGGTCGCCCCAGGTACCGCCGCAACCAGCAGGTGCGGTCGACGGACCGCCCACCGGGCGAGGCGGTCGGTGATCAGGCCCATCGGAGGGCGCCCTCGCGCCAGGCGTAGACCACACCGGCCATCAGCAGGCCGAGAAAGACGAACATCTCCACCACGGCCGGCGTCCCGACCTGGGCGACCACCACCGCCCACGGGTACATGAAGAGCATCTCGACGTCGAAGGCCAGGAACAGCAGGCTGACCGCGTACCAGCGGACGTGGAAGCGGGACACCGCGTGCTGGCGTGGCGGCAGCCCGGACAGGAACGGGGCGACCGTCAACGGTTCGGCGCGCACGGTGGTCAGCAGCTGCGCGACGTAGAGCGCGGCGACCGCGGCACCCGCCAGGCCCAGCATCGCCACCACGGCGACGAACCCGCTCACTCCGGTCCCCCCCTCTCCGTCAGCCGGTGGTGCCCGTCGACCACGCCGTGCCCCTGCCCCCGCTGCTGCGGCAGGCCAGGCCGGCGGCGCGCCTGCCGCAGGTCGT
>NZ_JBJZOG010000137.1:0-13385 GCF_047200535.1 Micromonospora mangrovicola
CCCCCCCCACCGCCGGCGAGCAGGTCGGCCGCTTCGCCAGCCGCCCACGCGTCCAGCCCCGGGTCGCCGAGCGTGCCCTCGGTCCGGTCGGGCCGGACCACGACCTGCGCGCCGAAGGGTGCGGGGCCACCGACGACGGTGGCCGCGGCGACCGGGCCGGGGCCGGCGAGGGCGGCGAGCACCCGCGCCGCGTCGCCGTCGGGGGTCACCCGTCTCAGCAGCACCTCCAGCACGCCGGCACAGCCGGGCCGGGCCGGCCACGGGCCGGCCGCGCCGACGGTGTAGCGAGGGAGCCGGGTGCGGCCGGTGCGCAGCGTCTCGGTCGCGGCGTCGAGCACCGCAGACTCGACACAGCCCGCCGGGATGCCGCCGCACACCTCGCCGGAGGCGTTCACGGCGAGCAGGTCGCCCGGCCCGGTGACCGGGCCGGCGGTGCTCGCCACCACGGTCGCCAGGCCGTACGGAACGCCCTGCCGGCTCCAGGCGTGCACCGCGGCCAGTACGTCACGCATACCGCTGATCCACCTTCCGAGGATCGCCCGGATTTGTCCGTGAGTTACCCGGTAAACGGTAGTCTGACCGGGTGCGAGAGAGCGGGGAACCGGCGGAAGACGGGTGGTCGTCCACCATCACCCTCACCGTCAACGACGTCGGCCACGAGCTGACGCTGGACAACCGGACCACCCTGCTGGACGCCCTGCGCGAACGGCTCGCCCTGACCGGCAGCAAGAAGGGCTGCGACCACGGGCAGTGCGGCTCGTGCACGGTGCTGCTCGACGGCCGGCGGGTGAAGAGCTGCCTGGTCCTGGCCGTCACCCTGGGCGGTCGGACGGTGGTCACCGTGGAGGGGCTCGCCGGCCCGGACGACCTCTCCCCGCTTCAGGCGGCCTTCGTCGCGCACGACGCCTTCCAGTGCGGCTACTGCACACCCGGCCAGCTCTGTTCGGCCCGCGGCATGCTCGACGAGGTGGCCCGCGACTGGCCCAGCGCGGTGACCGAGGACCTGACCGCGCCGGTGGAGCTGACCGACGCGGAGGTGCGGGAACGGATGAGCGGCAACCTGTGCCGCTGCGCCGCGTACCCGAACATCGTGGCCGCGGTCCGGGACGCGGCGGCGGCGCGGTGAGGGTCTTCCGCTACCGCCGGCCGGCCGACGTCGCGGAGGCGGTCGCGCTGCTCGACGCGGAGCCCGGGGCGGCGTACCTCGGCGGCGGGACGAACCTGGTGGACCTGATGAAGCTCGGGGTGCAACTGCCGGACCTCCTGGTGGACGTCACCGGCCTGCCACTGGACACGGTGGAGACCCTCCCGGACGGCGGCCTGCGGGTCGGGGCCACCGTGCGCAACAGCGACCTGGCCGCGCACCCGGTGGTCCGGCGCGACCACCCGCTGCTGTCCCGGGCCCTGCTCGCCGGCGCCTCCGGTCAGCTGCGCAACATGGCCACCACGGCCGGGAACCTGTTGCAACGCACGCGCTGCGGCTACTTCCAGGACACCGGCCGGGCGTGCAACAAG
This sequence comes from Micromonospora mangrovicola, assembly GCF_047200535.1. Classification (NCBI taxonomy): domain Bacteria; kingdom Bacillati; phylum Actinomycetota; class Actinomycetes; order Micromonosporales; family Micromonosporaceae; genus Micromonospora; species Micromonospora mangrovicola. The sequence goes on from NZ_JBJZOG010000137.1 coordinate 1,516, forward strand.
CGGGAACCGGGCACCGGCTGCGCGGCCCGCCACGGGCAGAACCGGGACCTGGCCATCCTCGGCTGGTCCGAGTTCTGCGTGGCGACGCACCCGTCGGACCTGGCGGTCGCCCTGGTCGCCCTCGACGCCGTGGTGGAGCTGCACCAACCGGGCGGCGGAGCCCGGGAGATCCCCCTGGCCGAGCTGCACCGCACGCCCGGGGAGCACCCCGAGCGGGAGACCAACCTTCCCCGCGACGCGCTGATCACCGCGGTGCGCGTTCCGCCGCTGCCGTTCGCGCGGCGCTGCACCTACCGCAAGGTGCGCGACCGGGCCTCGTTCGCGTTCGCGGTCGGCTCGGTGGCCGCCGCGCTAGACCTGGACGGGGACACCGTCCGCGACGTCCGGCTGGCGTACGGGGCGGTCGCGCACCGGCCGTGGCGGGCGTACCGGGCGGAGGAGGCACTGCGTGGCCGGCCGTTCACCGCCGAGCTGGCGGCCCGGGCCGCCGACGCCGAACTCGCCGCGGCCCGCCCGCTGCCGCACAACGGGTTCAAGGTCCCGCTGATCCGCAACCTCACCGTCCAGGCGTTGACCGGATTGGCCGGGACGGTGCTGCGGTGAGCGTGTCGCCGGCCGGCGCGGTGGGCCGGGAACACCCGCGGCTGGAGGGCCGGGACAAGGTCACCGGGGCCGCCCGGTACGCGGTCGAGTACCCGGTGGACGACGTGACGTACGGCTGGGTGGTGTCGGCGACCGCGACCCGCGGGCGGATCAGCCGGGTCGACACCGCCGCGGCGTTGACCGTGCCCGGGGTGCTGGACGTGCTGCACCACGGCAACGCGCCGCGGCTGGCCCCCGGTGTGGACGCGACCCTGTTCCTCTTGCAGGAGCCGGCAGTGCACTACCGGGGCGAGTTCGTCGCGGTCGTGGTGGCGGCGACGATCGAGGCGGCCCGCGAGGCCGCCCGGCTGGTCCGGATCGACTACGACACCGAGCCGCACAGCACCGTGCTCTCGGAGCACCACCCGGGGCTGTACCGGCCGGAGCACGTGAACCCGAGCTATCCGACCGACACCGCGGAGGGGGACTTCGACGCCGGGTTCGCGGCCGCCGAGGTCCGGATCGACGCCACCTACCGGACCCCGGCCTACCACAACAACCCGATGGAGCCGCACGCCACCACCGCCCGGTGGCAGGGCGGACGGCTGCTGGTGCACGACTCCAACCAGGGGTCGTCGCCCGTGCAGGCCACCCTGGCGCAGCTGTTCGGACTGTCCCCGGAGGCGGTCCGGGTGGTCGCCGAACATGTTGGCGGCGGCTTCGGCAGCAAGGGCGCGCCCAAGGCGGCGGTGGTGCTCGCCGCGCTCGCCGCCCGGCAGGTGGACCGGCCGGTGCGGCTGGCCCTGACCCGGCAGCAGCTCTTCGGCCCGATCGGGTACCGCACCCCGACCATCCAACGGGTCCGGCTCGGCGCTTCCGCCGACGGGCGGATCGACGCGGTGTGCCACGACGCGATCAGCCAGACCTCGAACGTGCACGAGTTCGCCGAGCAGACCGCCGTCTACACCCGCAGCATGTACGCCGGACGCCACCGGCGCACCACCCACCGGCTGGCCCGGCTGGACGTGCCGACCCCGTTCTGGATGCGCGCGCCGGGCGAGTGCCCGGGCGCGTACGCGCTGGAGTCCGCGCTGGACGAGCTGGCGACGGCGTGCCGCGTCGACCCGGTCGAGTTGCGGGTCCGCAACGACATCTCCGTCGACCCGGACAGCGGGCACCCGTTCAGCACCCGCAACCTGGTCGCCTGCCTGCGCGAGGGGGCCCGGCGGTTCGGCTGGGCCGACCGCGACCCGGCGCCGGGGGCCCGGCGCGACGGGCGGTGGCTGGTCGGCACCGGGGTGGCCGGCTCCAGCTACCCGGCCCGCTCCCGGCCCGCCGCCGCGACGGCCACCGCCGCGCCGGACGGCACCTTCGCGGTGCGGATCAACGCGACCGACATCGGCACCGGCGCGCGGACGGCGCTGTGGCAGGTGGCCGCCGACGCGCTGGCGGTGCCCGCCGAGAGGATCACCATCCACATCGGCGACAGCGACCTGCCGGCGGCGGGAGTGGCCGGCGGCTCGATGGGCACCGCCTCGTGGAGCTGGGCGGTGATCCGGGCCTGCGAGCAGCTGCGGGAGCGGCTGCGGGACGCGCCCGGCGGGGCGGTGCCGGCCGGCGGGTTGACCGCCGAGGTGAGCACCGCCGACGAGATCGGGGCGCTGCGCCCGCTGGCCCGGTACGCGTACGGCGCCCACTTCGCGCAGGTGCGGGTGGACGCGGACACCGCCGAGGTCCGGGTGGACCGGATGCTCGGCGTGTTCGCCGTCGGCCGGGTGGTGAACCCGACCACCGCCCGCAGTCAGCTCATCGGCGGCATGACGATGGGGCTGTCGATGGCGCTGCACGAGGAGGGCCTGCTCGACGAGCGGTACGGCGACTGGGTCAACCACGACCTCGCCACATACCACGTCAGCGTCTGCGCGGACGTCGAGCGGATCGAGGCGTACTGGCTGCCGGAGGAGGACCCCGAGCTGAATCCGGCCGGGGTGAAGGGTATCGGTGAGATCGGCATCGTGGGCAGCGCCGCGGCCGTCGCCAACGCGGTGCACCACGCGACCGGGGTACGGATCCGGGACCTGCCCGTCCGGCTGGACAAGCTGCTTGCGCACCTGCCGGCACGCTGAGGGGCCGGCGGCGCACCGCCGGCCCCTCGGTCGATCAGTCGGCGAGGGTCCCCGCCGCGCGCCCCTCGTGCAGGGTCAGGTTCCGCCCCGTCGACGGGTCGAAGAGGTGGATCTTCTCCAGGTTGAACCAGACCCGCCGGCTCTCGCCCTCGCGGACCGGCGACTCGGCCGACAACCGGGTGACCAGGCTGGCACCGGCGCCGGTGAAGTCGGCGCCCGCGTCGGCGGCCAACTCCTCCAGCTCGACGGCGCTGGCCCGCTGCCCCTCGACGGTGAAGTAGACGTACTTGTCGGAACCCATCGACTCGACGATGTCCACCGGCGCGTCGAACTCCATGCCCCGGCGGCGGCTCTCCTCGTCGATCAGCTCGGCGTCCTCGAAGTGCTCCGGGCGGATGCCGAGGATCAGCTCGCGCGGCGCGTCCCCGCCCTCCAGCTGGCGGCGGATCCGGTCGCCGATCGGCACGTCGCCCAGGGCGGTGCGCAGCCGGCCGTCCTCGACCGCCGCGTGCAGGAAGTTCATCGACGGCGAGCCGATGAACCCGGCGACGAACAGGTTGCGCGGGTGGTCGTACAGCTCCTGCGGCGGGCCGACCTGCTGCACCGCACCGCCACGCATGATCACCACACGGTCGCCGAGGGTCATCGCCTCGGTCTGGTCGTGGGTGACGTAGACGGTGGTGGTGCCGAGCTGCTTCTGCAGCCGGGACACCACGGTGCGCATCTGCACCCGCAGCTTGGCGTCGAGGTTGGACAGCGGCTCGTCCATCAGGAACGCCTTGGGCTGGCGGACGATGGCCCGGCCCATCGCGACCCGCTGCCGCTGTCCGCCGGAGAGGTTGGCCGGCTTGCGGTCCAGCAGCGGGGTCAGCTCCAGGACCTTCGCCGCCTCCTCCACCTTCTGCTCGATGGTCTCCTTGTCCAGCTTCGCCAGCCGCAGCGGGAAGGCCATGTTCTCCCGCACGGTCATGTTCGGGTAGAGCGCGTACGACTGGAACACCATAGCGATGTCCCGGTCCCGGGGCGCCCGGTCGTTGACCCGTTCCCCCGCGATCCGCAGTTCCCCGGAGCTGATGTCCTCCAGCCCGGCGATCATGTTGAGGGTGGTGGACTTCCCGCAGCCGGACGGGCCGACCAGGATAACGAACTCGCCGTCGGCGATCTCCAGGTCGACGTCCCGCACCGCCGTCGTTCCGTCCGGGAACCGCTTGCTCACCTTGTCGAGCACGATGTCAGCCATGACTACCACCTATCCCTTGACCGCGCCGGAGGTCAGGCCGGAGACGATGCGGCGCTGGAAGAAGAGCACGAAGAGGATGATCGGAATGGTGATCACCACCGCGGCGGCGCAGATCGCCCCGGTGGGGTCCTCGAACTGCGACTCGCCGGTGAAGAACGACAGCGCCACCGGCACCGTGCGGGACCGCTCGGTGGAGGTCAGCGAGATCGCGAAGAGGAAGTCGTTCCAGCAGAAGATGAAGACCAGGATCGCCGTGGTGAACACCCCCGGCGCGGCCAGCGGGGCGATCACCCGCCGGAACGCCTGGCCCTGGGTGGCGCCGTCCATCTTCGCCGCCTTCTCCAGGTCCCACGGGATCTGCTTGAAGAACGCCGACAGCGTGTAGATCGCCAGCGGCAGGGCGAAGGTGATGTACGGCAGGATCAACCCCGGCCAGGTGTCGAAGAGGCCGAGTTGCCGTTCGATCTCGAACAGCGGCGACACCAGCGAGACCTGGGGGAACATCGCGATCAGCAGGGAGACCCCGACCAGCAGTTTCTTGCCGGGGAAGTCCAGCCGGGAGATCGCGTACGCGGCCATCGCGCCCAGCACCACCGCGATCAGGGTGGCGATCAGCGCGATGCCGATCGAGTTGATCAGCGCCCGGACGAACTGGTCGGTGTCGAAGATCGTCCGGTAGTTGTCCAGCGTCCACTCCCGCGGCCAGAACTTCCCGTCGGTGAGGGTGGCCGGGGTCTTGAACGACAGCGAGGCGATCCAGAGCACCGGGACCAGCGCGAAGACGACGACGATGACGTCCAGCAGGCCCCAGCGCAGGTTGGCGCGCGTGGTGGTTTCGGTGGCCATCTCAGCGCCTCTCCCCATCGTCGCTGCCGGGGGCAGCGGTGCCGAACAGCTTCACGAAGACGAAGGCGATGATCGCCACGGCGAGGAAGATCAGCACCGACATCGTGGAGCCGATGCCGAGGTTCAGACCCCGGATCAGGTTGTTGTAGGCGAGCATCGACACCGACGAGGTCTCGTTGCCGCCGGCGGTGAGCACGAAGATGTTGTCGAAGACCCGGAACGCGTCCAGGGTGCGGAACAGCAGGGCGACCAGGATCGCCGGCTTCATCACCGGCAGCATCACCTTGGTGAACCGCTGCCAGGCGGTCGCGCCGTCCGTGGAGGCGGCCTTGAGCAGGTCCTCCGGCACCAGCGCCAGCCCCGCCATCAGCAGCAGAGCCATGAACGGGGTGGTCTTCCAGATCTCGGCCAGCATGATGATCGCCAGCGAGCTGGCCCGCTCGGTCAGCGGGGCGCTGCCGTCGAAGAGGTTCGCCAGGTAGCCGGTGCCCGGCGTCCACGCGTACCGCCAGGAGAACGCGGCGACCACCGTGACGATGCCGTACGGGATCAGCGCCGCGGTGCGGACGATGCCCCGGCCGACCAGCGTCCGGTGCATGATCAGCGCGAGGCCCATGCCGAGCACCAGCTCGACCGCCACGGTGACCACGGTGATCAGCGCGGTGACCCCGAACGCGGTCCACCAGAACTGGTTGGTCAGCACCGTCGCGTAGTTCTCCAGCCCGACGAACTCCCGCTGGTCGGGGAAGCGCAGGTCGAAGCGCTGCAGTGACAACCAGACCGAGTACAGGATCGGGTACGCGGTGACCAGCACCATGACCAGCGCGGCCGGTGCGCAGAGCAGCCAGCCGAGGCGGCGCTCGGCCCGCTTGTTCTCGCTCAGCGGCGGCTTGCTGCGGCGGGCCCGCTGGGTCGGCACGGCGGCGTGCCGGCCGGCGGTCCGGGTGGCGGTCTCGTCGGCGGCGACGTCCGCGCCGGTCGGGGTGGCGTTGACGCTCATGCCGTCACCTCCCCACGGTCCTGACCGCGGGCGGTGCTGCGGTGGTGGATCGGCCGGCTCACGGCAGGACCCCCTTCGACTCCAGGGCGTCGGCGATGGCCTTGCGCAACTCGTTCGCCGTCTGTTCGGGCCGGATGCCCGACGGCGGCGACAGGATCGCCGACGTCACCGTGGAGATGCTCTGGTAGGCCGGGGTGAGCGGCCGGACCGCCGGCTCCTTGAGCTCCTCCAGGATGGTTTCCTTCATCGGGTACGCCTTGTCCATCTCCGGGTCGTCGTAGACCGCCTCGATGGTGGGCGGCACCCCGTCGTTGACCGCGGAGAACTTCTGGTTCTTCGCGTCGCGGATGCACCTGGCGGCCTCGAAGGACTCGGTCGGGTGCTTCGAGTAGGTGCTGACCGCAAGGTTCACGCCGCCGATGGTGACCTTGCTCGGGGTGTTCGCGTCGATGCCCGGCACCCGCGCCCACTTCACCTTCTTCGCCAGGTCCGGGTTCGCCTCCTGCATCGCCGGATACACGAACGGCCAGTTGACCTGGAAGGCGCCGGTGCCGGACTGGAACTCCAGCCGGACCGGGTCCTCGGTGGCGTTGCTGAACGACGGCGACGTCACGCCCGACGTGGCGAACGCCTTCAGCTGCGCCAGCGCGCGCACGGTGCCGGCGTCCATCACGGCCTTCTTGCCGTCGTCGCTGAGGATGTGCCCGCCGGCGCTCTCGGCGAGGGTGTTGTAGAGGACGACCAGGCCCTCGTACTGGGCGCCCATGGTGAGCACCTGGTACGGCTTGCCCTGCTGCTTCAGCTGCTGGGCCGCCTTGATCATTTCGTCCCAGGTCTTCGGCGGTTCCGGCACCAGGTCGGTGCGGTACCAGAGGAGCTGGACGTTGGTGTTCTTCGGTGCGGCGTACAGCCTGCCCTCGTACCGGGCGGTGTCCAGCGGGCCGGCGAGGGTGCCCTGCTCCACCTCGGCCTTGTCCGCCCCGGTCCATTCCCGGATCCAGTGCGCGCTGGCGAACTCCTGGGTCCAGGTGACGTCGAGGCCGAGCACGTCCATCCCGCTGTCCTGCGCGGCGAGCCGGCGCACCATCTGCACCCGCTGGTCGTCGGCCTGCCGGGGCAGCACCCGGTAGGCGATCCGGTAACGCCCCTGTGCCTGGGCGTTGCAGTCGTCGACCACCTTCTGCAGGTTCTGCTCGGGCGGGTAGTAGAGGTTGATCGTCGGCGTACCGCCGTCACCGCCGGACGCGCAGGCGGTCAGCGGGGCCGCCAACGCCAGCGCGACGGCTGCCGCCGCCGTCCGTCTGCCTGGCCGCCGCCGGTCCGCGGCCCGTTCGGGGTCTGTCGTCATCGCCCTCCCCCTTTGCTCGGCGAAGCCGGGGGACCTAACCCGTGCCCCGGCGCACGGCGAGACGGTCGGGACGCGGACCACGGCAGGGCCGCCCACGCCCCGGGCGTTTCGTGGGCCTCACAGTGCCCGACCTGCGACGTTGCGAAACCTGACGCTCACGGAACGGACACGAGGACGCTATCCCCCGCACTCCGCCGGCCGTCTCAGCTGATGGACGGCGCGGCTACCCAGGGTCCGCCGGGTGGACTAGCGTCAGGTGAGCTCCGCAGCCAGCGCGTCGCCGTCGATGTCGATACGCCTCCGGCCGACCCCAGCCCGCCCGATCGGTTGGTTATCGCGCGAACGTCCCTCTGCGGTCCCACCGGTTGGGCAGGATCAGAGCCCAACGAGGAGGTGCCGTCGTGCAGGACACCCGCGCTCTCGCCCTGACGTTCGAGGTGAGCGGCCTGCCCCCGGTCAAGACCGAGGCCCTGTCCATCTTCGCCGCCGGGCACCGCCAGGCGGCCCGGGTCCGTGCCCTGCTCCAGGCGGCCTGCACGGCGGCCCAGCGCACCGGCTGGACCCCGCTGGACGGGCCGGTCGAGGTGGACGTGACCCTGCGCTGCCCGCCCGGGCACCGCACCTCCGACGCCAGCACTCTGCTGGGCGGGGTCTGCGCGGTGCTCCAGGACAAGAAGCGGGTGGCGAACATCGGCCTGGCCCACCTCGGGGTGCTGGTCGACGTCGCCCTCTACCGCGACGACCGGCAGATCCGCCGGCTGTCGTACGCCGAGGAGCCGGCGGAGAACTTCTCGTACCAGGTCCGGGTGGCCGCCGTACCGACGGTGGTTTGACCGGCTTCCGCGGCGGGGTATCGCGGACGCCGACCAAGGAAGGGAGCGCCGATGTCGGAGCCACACGTCACGCTGGACCCCAGCGGGCTCGACCCCGTGCAGAACAAGCTGCGCGTGCCGCTGGAGGAACAGCTGACCTCGGCCCTGCAGGCGGCCACCCACCGGGTCCGCGAGCATTACGCCGGGGAGCCCGTCGAGGAGGTCTGCCGTCGGCTGCTCGACGAGACCCGCGCCGGCCTGCACCCGGACATCGCCGCCGGCTTCCAGCCCGACATGGACGAGTTCTGCCGGGTGGCGGTGGCCATCGTCCGCGGCGAGGTCTCCTGAGGCACGCCCGATCCACGGGCGACGACTCCGGCTCGGCGCATCTGACGCCGCGCCCGCGAACTGGAGCCGTCGCCCGCCGGTCGGCGCCGGCCGCCCCGGTCACCCCCGGCGCACGTCGATCGAGACGACGTGGGTGCCGTCCGGTCGGGTCGACTCGCCCAACCGCACCGGCAGCGGCGTGCCGGGGGTCCGCACCCCCAGGCCGAAGCTGACGTACCCCTCGAAGTCCCCGGCGGGCGCCCAGCCGCGCAGCGTCGGGTAGCCGATGGTCCGCGGTGGCGCGCTGACCGTGCTCCGGCCGGCACCGTCATGCACCTGGGCCGGGTCGAAGCGGACGGTGAGGAAGGCGTTCCCCGGCAGCCTCACCGGGTCACCGCTGCCGCCGGACTCCACCCGTGGGACGTAGCCGACCTGGTAGGACGGGGTGGGGCCGCGGAACGCGAAGGTGATCCGGCTGAACCCCTCGGACGGGTGGTCACCGACCTCGATCCGCATCAGGACGGGCAGCGGCTCCCCCGGAGCCGGGGTGACCGGCACCCTGATCGGGTGCGTCACCCGGGCCGGCGAGGACGGCACCGCCCACCCGTAGGTCACCCGCCAGTCGGCCGTCGCGGGCGGCGCGGCGGTGGGGGTCGCCGCCGGGGTGGCGGCGGGCGTGGTGGCAGCGGCGGTCGCGTTGGGCGGGGTCGCCGACGGGGGCGCGGTGGTCGCGCCGTCGTGGCCGGTCGTCGTGCAGGCCGCCGCGAGCAGCACGACCACGCCGGCGAGCAGTACGCGCTGACGTGTCATGGCTCAGTGTGACCCCGGTCAACACGCCCCTGCCAGGGCCGATCATCCCTGGTCGACCACCGTCCCGGCGGTCACGCCGCCAGTGGGTCGAACCGCCGGTTGGCCATTCTGCAGGTGGGCACCTGCGCCAGCTCGGCGGCGTAGTCGCGGACCAGCGCCGGCAGACGGTAGTCGCCGTGGCCGTCCCGCTGCGCCAGATGGGCGTCGACCAGGTCGTCCAGGGCGCGGTGCACCCGCTGCGGGGAGACGCCGAGCTGGGTGGCGGCGCGCTCCACCGGCGTGTCCGGCTGCGCGGCGAGCAGCTCGAACAGTCGGCCGGCCACCTCGTCGTCGGAGCGGACCGCGGCCACCCCGGTGGCCAGGCTCGCCCGCACCGACAGATCCTCGTAGGCCAGCAGGTCCAGCCGGCCCCGCCCGTCGCCCAGCTCGGCGACCAGCGTGGACACCGGCGTGTCCGGCCGCCGGCCGAGCTGGGCGCCGGCGATGCGCAGCGCCAGCACCGAGCCGGCGCAGAGCCGCACCAGCTCGGCGGTGGCCGCCGGCTCCGCGGCCAGGCGCTCCGGGCCGGCGAAGGCGGCCAGCAGGTCGCGGGCTCGCGCGACGCCCACCGGGCGCAGCGACACCCGGCGTACGCCGTCCAGGCTGCCGAGGTGCCGCTGGGTGACCGCGATCAGCGCGGGGCCGGGGCCGGCGGGGAGCAGGGGGCGTACCTGGGCCGCCCGGGTCACGCCGTCGACGACCAGCAGCAGCCGCCGCCCCGCCACCAGGGAGCGGAACCACCCGGCCCGCTCGTCGGTGTCGTCCGGGACGTCGGCGGCCGGCACGCCGAGGGCGCGCAGCACCCGGGCCAGCACCTCCCCCGCTTTCACCGAGGTCCGGTAGCCGAGGTCCACGAAGACCTGCCCGTCGGGGAACTCGGCGGAGACGGCGTGCGCGGCGCGTACCGCGAGGGTGGTCTTGCCGCTGCCGGCGGCGCCGGTGACGACCACGGCGGCCGGAGCCCCGCCGGTCACCGTCGCCGCCACCTCGGCGGTCTCCCGGGCACGCCCCACGTAGGTGACCGGGTCCGCCGGCAGTTCCCGGGGCACCGCCCATCCGACGACGGGTCGCCCCTCCAGGGCCGGCGGTGGCACCGGCTCGCTGACGACCGGCGTGGCCGGCGGCGGCGGATACGACAGCTCCGGGACGCGGTCCAGCATCGCCCGGTGCAGGTTGGCCAACTCCTCGCCGGGCTCGATGCCGAGCTGCTCGCCGAGGACGGCCCGGGCGTCCCGGTAGACGGTGAGCGCCGCCGGTACGTCGCCGCAGCGGTAGAGGGCGAGCATGAGCTGCCCCCAGGCCCGCTCGCGCAGTGGGTACGCGGCCAGGTGCCCGCGCAGCTCGGACAGCAGCTGCCCGTGTTCCCCGGCGGCCAGCCGCGCCTCGGCCAGTTCCTCGAAGACCTGTAGCCGCTGCTCGTCCAGGCTGGCCCAGCGGTTGTCCAGGCTGGTGCCCCGGGGCAGGCCGTCGCCGGACGGGCCGCGCCACCGGGCCAGCGCCGCGGTCAGCGCACCGACGGCGCTGGCCGGCTCGGCGGAGGCGAGCAGCGCCCGCCCCTCGCCGGCCAGCCGCTGGAACTCGGTGACGTCCAGCTCGTGCGGCGCGAGCCGCAGCTCGTAGGCCTGCGGCCGGGCGACCAGCCGGTCGCCCAGCGTGCGGCGCAGCCCAGCGGCGTGAGTCCGCAGATTCGCCACGGCGGAGGCCGGCGGGTGGTCCGACCAGACCATCTGGGCCAGCCGGGGCAGGGTGACCGAGTGGTTCGCCTCGATCGCCAGCCCGGCCAGGACGGTGCGTCGCTTCGCCGCGCCGGGTGTCACGACCTGGCCGTCGACGCAGAGCTCCACCGTGCCCAGCAACCGAACCTGCAGTTCCATCACGCTCGCTCCCCCGTTGAACCTCGAGCGCGCTCAGGCTATGGGGCCGCTTCCCCGGCCAACAAGGAACAAACCAGACAGTTAAGCGTGACGAACATCAATGTCGCTGAACGGCGTGTCGGGGTAATGGAAACGGCACCGGGAACGCTCCCGGCGACTGATGACGGAAAGTGACCGGCTGCGATGGCCGTACCTGCGGCCGTCGCATTCCGGCTACCCCGGCGCTTCCCGCTGGAAACCCGCTCGACGACACCTGATACCAGTGGACCTTGGGAAAAGACCCGCGCCAAGCGGCCGAAGGGATACGAGCGCGGCACCTTTACGGTCCGTCACCCCCGCCGGACGGCGCTCCCGATGATCTGGTCGGGGTGACGGGGTTGGCGTTACGGATCGCCGGCGCTCCACCGAACAGACGATCATGCGACCGTCACGCATCGGGAAGCGCGGACTCACCGGCCGTCGCGCCCCTCCCGATGCCGTGCGTCACCGGTCCTCGCCCTCGAATGCTTCGCACGAGACGAGGCCACCGATGAGCTCCGCGAACGAGCCGGCGACCCGCCGTGGCACCCGGTCTTCGTCGACGTACGCGACGGCGGGCTCCCCCTGCGGGCCGCAGACGGAGTAGTCCAGCATGACGGTGTCGTGGCCGGCCGCCGGCGTCACACCGATCACCACCCCGACGTCCGGGTAGCCCCACTCCGCCACCAGATCGGCGGAGCAGGCATCGACCCCCTCGTCGTGTCCGATGCCCAGGATCACGTCCACCGCGAAGTGGTCCTCGGGCCAGTACGTCCGAAAGCTCGTGGGATGGCAGGTGTTCCTCAGCACCCCGCCGTTGCGTTGGTACATCAGGTTCAGACAACTCC
>NZ_JBJZOG010000138.1:0-13209 GCF_047200535.1 Micromonospora mangrovicola
CACTGCCGCCCGGGTTGATCAAGCCGGTTGGGTCAGGATCCGGTGGCTCCCTGACGCAACCGCCTTGATCAGCGCGTCTCGTCGGCCGGGCGGGGGGTACGGGGAGAGCGCGGTGGGGGCAGCGGGCGGGTGGGAGGCGCGGGACGGGTGAGGGTCTTCGTGGCGGCCGCGCCCAGCACCGCGCCGACGGCGACGGCCAGGGTGGCCACGCCGGCCACCTGCCAGGGCACCGGGCCGATCTCGGCCAGCCGGCCGCCGCCGAGCGGACCACCGGAGGCCGCGGCGGCCACGCCGAGCAGCACGCCGGCCACCGGGCCGGCGAGCGCCGCCGGGACGAGCAGCGCCGACCGGCCGACCGCCACCCGCTGCTCGGCGGCGATCCGCAGCAGCCGCCGGGCGAGCAGCCAGCCGGCCGTCATCCCGGCCAGCACCGGCACCGCGAGCAGCGCCGCACCGGGGCCGTCCACCGGGCCGCGGGGCAACCCGGCCAGCAGCGGTACGGCGGGCAGCGCGCCCACCGAGACCTCACTGGTCCGCACGGCTGTGTCGGTACCAACGGCGAACCCGGGGCCGAGCAGGTAACTGGCCGACCAGATGGTGGCGTTCGGGGCGTAGGCGAGGCTGACCAGGGTGATGCCCGCCTGGCCGGCGACCCCGGTCCGGTACGCCCCGATCATGTCGGCGGCATCGCCGCCTCCGGTCGCCACGGCCAGCCCGGCCGCGCCGGCGCCCGCGCCGAGCAGCAGGAGACCGGCGACCAGTCCGGTCCGCAACCCGTCCCGCAGCGGCGCCGGGGAACGCCGGGCCAGCAGCCCCCACACGCGGGTGGTCCGCACGGCGCCGATCAGTGCGGAGACCGAGCCGATCACGGCAAAGGTGAGCCCGGCCCGGACCGGGGAGACGCGCGGGCCGCCGGCGCTGACCGTGACCGCGGCGAGGACGCCGAGCAGCGCGTACCCGACGCCGACGGCTACCGCCACGGTGAGCGCCTGGCTGGCGGAGCGACCGCCGCGCGCGCCGATGGCGCGGCTGACGTGCACGCCGGCCCGGGTGAGCCGCCAGACGACGAGCGCGGTCAGGGCCAGCGGCGCCAGGCCGAGCGGCCCGGCGGAGGTCTCCAGCGGCACGCCGTGGCCGAGCAGCCAGCCGGCGAGCCCGGCACGCAGCGCGCCGGGCAGCGAGCCGGCGTCCTCGCTGAGCTGTGCCAGGCCCAGCACCAGGGTGACGGGCAGCCAGGACGTCAGGGCGGCCCAGCCGGCCGCCACCCCGGCGGCGACGGGCAACGGGGCCCGGCCGCGCGGGCCCTCCCCCGACCGGGGCGCGGGCACCCGGGGTGCCGGCCCGGCGCGGCCGGTGGGCCGGGCGTCGGCGCTGACCCCGGTGGCGGGTCGGTGGGGCTGGTCGGGGGTGACGGGTGACATCGGGTTCTACTCTGGCACGCCGCGCCCGCGGCGGCAGTCCGATACCGCCTCCGGGCCTCGGCGAGTTCCCTGATCCGGCGGCTCGGCGGCCCTGACCCGGTTTAGCCTCGGCCCAGGACGCGACCTTTCCTGTCGCGGCACCGACCGCTCGGAGGAAGCCGTGAACGCTCCGTACCCGCCGCCGCCACCGCCACCGGCCGCCGGCCGGGACCGGACCACCCTGTGGGGCGTTCTGGGGATCATCTTCGGCCTGCTCTGCTGCGGCATCCTGGGTATCGTCTTCGGCTACCTGTCGATCCGGGACGCGAAGCGCTTCGGGAAGTCCCCGCTGCTCGGCTGGCTGGCCATCGCGTTCGGCGTCATCAACATCATCGGCAGCGCGATCGTCCGGGCCCGGGGCAACGCCTACTACCCGTACTGGTACCGCTGACAAAGCCGAGGGGGTCGACCGGATCCGGTCGACCCCCTCGGCGCGTCGTACGACCGCTCAGCGGTTGGACATGATCTCCCGCATCAGCTTGGCGGTCTCGGTCGGGGTCTTGCCGACCTTGACGCCGACCGCCTCCAGCGCCGCCTTCTTGGCGTCGGCGGTGCCCGCCGAGCCGGAGATGATCGCGCCGGCGTGGCCCATGGTCTTGCCAGGCGGGGCGGTGAAGCCGGCGATGTAGCCGACCACCGGCTTGGTGACGTTGGCCTTGATGAACTCGGCCGCCCGCTCCTCCGCGTCGCCGCCGATCTCACCGATCATCACGATGGCGTCGGTCTCCGGGTCGGCCTCGAACGCGGCCAGGGCGTCGATGTGCGTGGTCCCGATGATCGGGTCGCCACCGATGCCGACGCAGGTCGAGAAACCGATGTCCCGCAGCTCGTACATCATCTGGTAGGTCAGCGTGCCGCTCTTGCTGACCAGGCCGATCCGGCCGCTGCCGGTGATGTCGGCCGGAATGATGCCGGCGTTGGAGGCGCCCGGCGAGGCGATGCCCGGGCAGTTCGGGCCGATGATCCGGGTGCGCTGGCCCTGGGCCACGTTGTACGCCCAGAACGCGGCGGTGTCGTGCACCGGCACGCCCTCGGTGATCACCACGGCCAGATCGATGCCGGCGTCGATCGCCTCGACGACCGCGGCCTTGGTGAACTGCGGCGGCACGAAGATGACGGTGACGTCCGCCCCGGTCTCCTTCATCGCGTCCGCGACGCTGGCGAAGACCGGCAGCTCGGTGCCGTCGAAGTCGACCGTGGTGCCGGCCTTGCGCGGGTTGACGCCGCCGACCACGTTGGTGCCCGCGGCGAGCATCCGCCGGGTGTGCTTGGAACCCTCGGAGCCGGTCATCCCCTGCACGATGACCTTGGAGTCCTTGGTCAGCCAGATAGCCATTGTCAGACCCCCGCAGCCGCCAGCTCAGCGGCCCGCTCGGCCGCGCCGTCCATGGTGTCGACCCGCTGGATCAGCGGGTTGTTCGCGCCGTCGAGGATCGCCCGACCGGCCTCGGCGTTGTTGCCGTCGAGGCGGACGACGAGCGGCTTGGTGGCCTTCTCGCCCCGCTGCTCGAGCAGCGCCAGCGCCTGCACGATGCCGTTGGCGACGGCGTCGCAGGCGGTGATGCCGCCGAAGACGTTGACGAAGACGCTCTTCACCGACGGGTCGGAGAGGACGATCTCCAGGCCGTTCGCCATCACCTCGGCGCTCGCGCCGCCGCCGATGTCGAGGAAGTTGGCCGGCTTGACGCCGCCGTGCCGCTCGCCCGCGTACGCGACCACGTCGAGGGTGGACATGACCAGGCCCGCGCCGTTGCCGATGATGCCGACCTCGCCGTCGAGCTTGACGTAGTTGAGGTCCTTTTCCTTGGCGGCCTGCTCCAGCGGGTCCACCGACGCCTGGTCGACCAGGGCCTCGTGGTCCGGGTGCCGGAACGCCGCGTTCTCGTCCAGCGTGACCTTGGCGTCCAGCAGCAGCAGCTTGCCGTCCTTGTTCTTGGCCAGCGGGTTCACCTCGACCAGCGTGGCGTCCTCGGCGACGAACGCCTGCCACAGCTTGACGGCGACCTCGACGACCTGGTCGGCGACCTCGGCCGGGAAGCCGGCCGCGGTCACGATCTCGCGCGCCGTCGCCTCGTCCACGCCGGTGTTCGCGTCGATCGGGGCCTTGACGACCTTCTCGGGGGTCTCGGCGGCAACCTGCTCGATGTCCATGCCACCGGCGACACTGGCGATGCAGAGGAAGGTGCGGTTCGCCCGGTCGAGCAGGTACGAGAAGTAGTACTCCTCGGCCACGTCCGCGGTCACGGTGATCATGACCTTGTGGACCGTGTGACCCTTGATGTCCATCCCGAGGATGTCGGTGGCCCGGGCCACCGTCTCCTCCGCGCCCTCGGCCAGCTTCACGCCGCCGGCCTTGCCACGGCCGCCGACCTTCACCTGCGCCTTGACGACCACCCGGCCGCCGAGGCGTTCGGCGATCGCGCGGGCCTCCTCCGGGGTAGTGGCGACGCCGCCGGCGAGCACGGGCAACCCGTGCCGCTCGAACAGGTCCCGCCCCTGGTACTCGTACAGGTCCACGATTGCGCGTCCCGTCCCGTCTCCGCGGCGCGCCCTCGCGCCGCCACCAGCGTTGGAAAATCAGTTTGACGCCTGTCATCAGATGAGACAGGCCATTTGCCGCAGCCTAACGAGATGGGAACCGGGGGCAACCGAGCGGGTGCGGCTTGTGCGGTAATGCACAGCCGCCGCCCGGGTCCGGCTCAGCCCACCCGGCAGCGGCCGGCCGCGTGGCCGACGGCCGCGCGCATGGTCTCTTCCCCAGGCGGCCGGAGGCCGACCGGCGGCGCGGAGAGCAGCACGGTCACCGGCATGACGATCAGCGCGGCGGCAGCGCCGTCCTCGACGGAGGCGGCCGGTGCGGGCGGCCGTACGGGGCGCGGTTCAGCCGTACGGGGGATGTTCGGAAGGAGGCGTAACCCCCTGGTGGGGGTGTCGTTGAGTCTGATGTCGGAGCGCTGGTTCAGCGCGACGGCGGAAACGGCCGATGCCCTGTCGGTCGAGGGGTGGCGGCGGGGCATCGTGCATAGAGGGGCCGGGCGTGTGAGGGGTGCGTCCGGCCCCTCCCTCTGTCCGGGTTCCGGCCCGCGGTCGGCGCGGTGGATCAGGCGACCGGCTGGGCGACGTTCTCCCGGACCCATTCCACGATCGCCTGCGTGGTCGCGCCCGGGGTGAAGATCTTCGCGACGCCGAGCCGCTCCAGCTCGGGGATGTCGGCGTCCGGGATGATGCCGCCGCCGAAGACCACGATGTCGCCGGCGTCGCGCTCGCCGAGCAGCTCCAGCACCCGCTTGAAGAGGGTCATGTGCGCGCCGGAGAGGACGGAGAGGCCGACCGCGTCGGCGTCCTCCTGGATCGCGGTCTCCACGATCTGCTCCGGCGTCTGGTGCAGGCCGGTGTAGATGACCTCCATGCCGGCGTCCCGGAGGGCACGCGCGACCACCTTCGCGCCCCGGTCGTGGCCGTCCAGGCCGGGCTTCGCGACGACGACCCGGATACGAGAGCTCATCAGCGCACACCTTTCACCGGTCAGGGAACTCCTCACCTGAACGAACGGTAACCCGGCCGCCCCGGGGCCGGGAACCCGGGCTGGACCCCTAGCCCTGATTCCCCTGATCGGGCCGCCTGGAGTGCGTGGTTCCGGACAGCCGATCTGATAGCTCGACCCGGCGCAGGCCGGCTGATCTCCGGCACGGGCGACCCCGCGACATGTCACGGACGGAGCGGACCACAGCCGCCGGGGCCGGGCGTCACCGCCCGGAGATCCATAGCGTCGGACGCGCCGCGCCGGAAGCCGGACACCTCCGCCGAACGGTCACTGTCCGCGACGAACGGGCAGTCGATGGGCCCACCAACCGGCGGCACGAGCCATGACAAGAGCGGACGGAAACGGACAGAAAGAATCGCCAATTCGGCGCTTCAGCTTGTGACAGGAGTGGCGGTTGGCTAACGTGTCCACGGTTGTCATCAGGTCCACGGACGGGTGACGACGCGGCCACCGGACGTTCGGCGCAGCTTCACGGACGGCTCGAGGTCGCATCGGATCCCCGACAACGGAGGGTATGCGTGCGCCAGCGCCTGTCGTCTGAGCCCGATCGATATCGCGGCCGCCGCCGCGTACCCACCCCCCCGCGGAGCCGCTACGCCGCGGTCGTGACAACCGCATTCGTGGGCGCCGGCATCGTCGCCCTCGGCGCGAACGCCCTCCCGGACGCCAAGAGCGTCAGCCCGTCGGTACTCGACGAGCTCAAGCAGGCCTCGATCACCAGCCAGGACGCGGCGGCGCGTGCCGACTCCGCCGACCGGGCCACCCGTGACAGCCGCACGGAGAGCAAGGCCTCCACCGAGCAGGACGTCTGGCTGCTCCCGCTGCACGGCTACGACTTCAACTCGCCCTACGGCATGCGCTGGGGCAAGCTGCACACCGGCATCGACCTGGTCGCCCCCGAGGGGACGCCGTACGTGGCGGTCCACGACGGCACGGTCACCAAGGCCGGCTGGTTCGGCGGCTACGGCTACGCGGTGATCGTCCAGCACCCGGACGGCAGCGAGGCCGTCTACGGCCACTCCTCGGCGGTCAGCGTCAAGGAGGGCCAGCAGGTCAAGGCGGGCGACCAGCTCGGCCTGGTCGGCAACACCGGCCACTCGTACGGCTCCCACCTGCACCTGGAGATCCATGTCAACGGCGAGCCGCGGGACCCGGTGCCGTGGCTCGCGGACCGCGGAGTGGACATCAAGCTGCAAGTCGAGGCAATCTACGCCGAGTCGGCCGCTTCCTGACGCTGCGTATCGCCCGTTGACCGCCCGGATCATTCGATCCGGGCGGTTTTTGTGGTGGCAAAGTCTGCCAGGTCACACCCCGAAGTGTGAGTGACGCCATAGCCCCACATGATCCTTTTATTCGGCAAAAGCCGTAGGTGCGGACATAACCGGCGCCGCGCTCCCGACGCGCGTCATCCCGGTCCGGAGCCGGTACCCGCCGGCGACCCGGCCGACACCAGTATTTCGAGGTCACGTGCCCCCTCGACTGATGAAGGCCCCTGTGCAGGAAGACAGCTCCATCCAGAACGAGAACAGCCCGCACACCCCCGCCCGGCACCGGCGCAAGCGTCCGGTCCGGCGCGCCACCTACCTGGCCCTCGGCGCGGCCGCCCTGGTCGGCCTCGGCCTCGGCGGCATCTCCGTCGTCACCGCCGGCCACGACACCCCGACACCGGCCGCAGTGGACTTCGACGCCCAGGCGCGCGCCGAGGCCGCCGCGCGGGCCGACCGCTCGGCCCGCGAGCCGATCACCCCGCTCACCCCGTCCGCGAGCCCGGTCAGCCCCTCGCCGAGCCCGGCCACGGCCAGCCCGAAGCCGACCCGGACCGCCAAGCCGAAGTCGAAGACGACCAGCAAGCCGAAGCCCACCTGGGTGATCCCGATGAAGGGCGCCGAGATCACCTCCTGCTACGGCCAGCGATGGGGCACCCTGCACGCCGGCATCGACTTCGCGATGCCCGCGGGCACCCCGATCCACGCCGCCGCCGCGGGCACCGTGGTGAAGGCCGGTGACGCCGGCGACGGGTACGGCAACTCGGTCTTCATCGACCACCACAACGGCTACCTGACCCACTACGCGCACCAGAGCCGGCTGATCGTCAAGGTCGGCCAGAAGGTGACCGCCGGCCAGATCATCGGCTACGAGGGTGCCACCGGGGACGCCACTGGCCCGCACCTGCACTTCGAGGTGCACAAGGGCGGGATGTGGAACCAGATCGACCCGGCGCCGTTCCTGCGCGCCCGGGGCATCGACGTGGCCTGCTGACGGCCGGGGCCACCGCCTGTCGCCGGGTGGACCGTTGGCCGCCTGGGCGCGGGCGCTCCTCGGCGGGAGGGCGTGGCCCGCGACGCGGCGCGGGGCTCAGTCGCCTTCCACCGGCCGGCGGGGCGCCGAGCCTGCCAGTGGAGTGGTGTCCAGGTACCTGACCTCGTAGACCCGCTCGCTGAACCTCCAGCCGTCCGGGGTGCGCCGGTAGCGGTCGTGGTAGATGGCGTAGTTCAGCCCCTGGCGGCCGTCGCGGGTACGCGCGAGCTCCTGGATGTAGGCACGGCCGGTGGCGGTGTCGCCGTCGAGCTGGATCGTGCCCGGGTGCGTGGTCTGCACGAAGAACTCCCACTGATCCTGCAGCCGCTCTCCCCCGACGCGGATCTCCTCACGGCCGACGAACTCGGCGGGGATGTTGGGCATCCGCAGCACGCCATCCGGCGTGAACAGCGACGCGAGGCGGGCGCGGTCACGCATCATCGCCGCGTCGCTGAACTCGCCGCGCAGGGCCTCGATCTCGACGCGATCGGCGATGGCCTGGAAGTCACTCATCGGTCTCCTCCCTCGCCACCTCGGTTGCCGGGGCACACGGGCCGGGTGGCTCTCAGCAGGTCGACGGCGCAGCTCCCCGGGATGTGAGCCGCACAGGCCGGGAACGCTGTCGGGTGCCGGCTCCTCGACTCCCGGGCCGAGGAGCCGCGCCGCGGCCGCTCAGAGCTTGTCGATCGGGGCGTGCCGGAGCACCAGCCACATGGTCTGGTCACCGAAGTCGATCTGCGCCCTCGCCCCCGGGCCGTGCCCCTCGACGGCCAGCACCCGGCCCAGGCCGTAGCGCTGGTGGTTGACCCGGTCCCCCACCGAGACCTTCGGCACCTGCTTCAGCTCGCTCGCCGTCGCCAGCCGGCTGCCGTCCACCCCGAGCCGCTTGGCGAGCTGCGCCGCCTTGGGCGTGCCCCCGGTGAAGCCGCCGCGCCCGCCGGGCACCCGGTCCGCGCGGCCGCCGACGCCGCCGCCCCCGCCGGCCCACGAGGTGTACGACCCCTCGGTGCGCTCCCAGCGGACCAGTTCCGTCGGCAACTCCTCCAGGAACCGCGACGGCGGGTTGTACGCCGGCGCGCCCCAGGCCGACCGGGTGACCGCCCGGGACAGGTAGAGCCGCTGCCGGGCCCGGGTGATGCCCACGTACGCCAGCCGGCGCTCCTCCTCCAGCTCGCGGGTGTCGCCGAGCGAGCGCAAGTGCGGGAAGACCCCGTCCTCCAGGCCGCTCAGGAAGACCACCGGGAACTCCAGGCCCTTCGCCGTGTGCAGCGTCATCAGGGTGACCACGCCCTGGTGGTCCGGGTCGTCGGTGGGCACCTGGTCGGCGTCGGCGACCAGCGCCACCTGCTCCAGGAAGCCGGCCAGGGTGGCCCGCTCCCCCTCCTCGCCCAGCGCCTCGATCCGCTCGGTGTACTCGCGGGCGACGCTGACCAGTTCCTGGAGGTTGTCCACCCGGCCCGCGTCCTGCGGGTCCAGGCTCTCCTCCAGCTCGCTGAGGTAGCCCGAGCGGGTCAGCAGAGCCTCCAGCACGTCCTCCGGGGTACCGGTCTCGGCCAGCTCGCGGGCGGAGTCCAGCAGCGCGACGAAGTCGGCGATGCCGTTGGCCGCGCGGGTGGAGATCCCCGGCGCGTCCTTCGCCCGGCGCAGCGCCGCGCCGAAGGAGATCCGGTCGCGGCCGGCGAGCGCCTCCACGCACGCCTCGGCCCGGTCGCCGATGCCCCGGCGGGGGGTGTTGAGGATCCGGCGCAGGCTGACCGTGTCGTCGTCGTTGACCACCGCGCGCAGGTAGGCCAGCGCGTCCCGGACCTCCTTGCGCTCGTAGAAGCGCACCCCGCCGACCACCTTGTACGGCAGGCCGACCCGGATGAACACCTCCTCGAAGACCCGGGACTGGGCGTTGGTGCGGTAGAAGACCGCCACGTCACCGGGGCGGGTGTCGCCGGCGTCGATCAGCCGGTCGATCTCCCGGGCCGCCCAGTCCGCCTCGGCGTGCTCGGTGTCGGCCACGTACCCGACGATCTGCTCACCGGCCCCGGCGTCGCTCCACAGCCGCTTGGGTTTGCGGGAGGTGTTCCGGTCGATCACCGCGTTGGCGGCGTTGAGGATGGTCTGGGTGGAGCGGTAGTTCTGCTCCAGCAGGATCGTCCGGGCGTCGGTGAAGTCGCGCTCGAACTCCAGGATGTTGCGGATGGTCGCGCCACGGAACGCGTAGATCGACTGGTCGGCGTCACCCACCACGCAGAGCTCGGCCGGCGGGATCCCCTCGGTGCCGGAGACCAGCTCCTTGATCAGCACGTACTGGGCGTGGTTGGTGTCCTGGTACTCGTCGACCAGCACGTGCCGGAACCGGCGCCGGTAGCTCTCCGCCACGTGCGGGCGCGACTGGAGCAGGTGCACCGTGGTCATGATCAGGTCGTCGAAGTCCAGCGCGTGCGCCTCGCGCAGCCGCCGCTGGTAGAGCGTGTACGCCTCGGCCAGGGCCCGCTCGTTGGGCCCCTTGGCCCGGTCGGCGAACTCCTCCGGGTCGACCAGCTCGTTCTTGAGGTTGGACACCTGGGCCGCCAGCCCACGCGCCGGGTAGCGCTTCGGGTCGAGGTCGAGTTCCCGGGCGACGAGCTGCATCAGCCGGCGGGAGTCGTCCGCGTCGTAGATCGAGAAGGTGGACTTGAGGCCGGCGTGCTCGTGCTCGGCCCGCAGGATCCGGACGCAGGCCGAGTGGAAGGTCGACACCCACATCAGCCGGGCCCGCGGGCCGACCAGGGCGGCCACCCGCTCCTTCATCTCGCCGGCGGCCTTGTTGGTGAACGTGATCGCGATGATCTCGCCCGGGTGCACGTCCCGCGCGGCGAGCAGGTAGGCGATCCGGTTGGTCAGCACCCGGGTCTTGCCGGATCCGGCGCCGGCCACGATCAGCAGCGGGGATCCCGCGTGGGTGACCGCGTCCCGCTGGGGGCCGTTCAGCCCGTCGAGCAGGGCCTGCGGCCCCGGCCGGGCGGCCGACGGCGCCGGGCCGCGGCGCGGCGAGCCGGAGTCGTCGGGGGACCCGGACCGGTGCGGCGAGTTCGCCCCGGGCTCCGGCGCGGGCGGGGACGCGGGGATGTCGAAGAGAGGATGCATCGCACGGCGAGTCTATGCCGCCGGCCGGACATCTCCGGGCGCGCGGGGCCGGGGCGGTGCGAAGGCGTCGGATCCCACAGGTTGGCGGGTTTCCTTGCGCCGGCGGCCCGCCGGTCGGCATACTCGACGGCGTGTTCGATCAGCGCTTCTACTTTTACTACGGCACCGGGAGTCCGGCAGCCGTAGGTCGCGCCTGATCACAAGACCTGCGAAAGCCCCGGGCTCCTGGAGCCCGGGGCTTTTTCGTCCCGGGATCCGGGCACCGGGCCCGAGACCCCGAGGGGTACGACGATGATGACTGACGTGGTGGAGTCCAGCGGCAGCCTGGCGGGGCACGACCGGCCGAACGGCACGAACCCGACCGGGGCCGCCGCGGCCCGGACCGGCACCGAGGACTCGGCGGCCGCCGAGCGGATCGCGGCCATCCGGGAGCGGATCGACGAGATCGACCGCACCATCATCGCGCTCTGGCAGGAGCGGGCCGCGCTGTCCCAGGAGGTCGGGGCCACCCGGATGGCCTCCGGCGGCACCCGCCTCGTGCTCTCCCGGGAACGGGAGATCCTGGAGCGGTTCCGCGAGGCGCTCGGCGCGGACGGCACCCAGGTGGCGCTGCTGCTACTACGCGCCGGCCGCGGCCCGCTGTGAGGCTGCCGGCGGTCCCGGAAATGACGAGCCGCCTGCCGGCGTCGCGGTGACGCCGGCAGGCGGTTCAGGGACGGATCAGGCCACCTCGTGGGTGGGGACGATCTCCCGCCGCTCCGCGAAGTGGCAGGCGCTCGGGTGGTCCGAGCCCCGCCGGATCTGGAGCAGCGGCACCTCCTGGGCGCAGACGTCCTGCGCCTTCCAGCACCGGGTGCGGAACCGGCAGCCCGAGGGCGGGCTGACCGGGGAGGGGACGTCACCGCTGAGCCGGATGATCGCCTTGTTGTCCCGCAGGGTCGGGTCCGGCACCGGCACCGCCGACAGCAGCGCCTGGGTGTACGGGTGGGTCGGCCGCTCGTAGATCTCGTCCTCGGTGCCGACCTCCACCATCTTGCCCAGGTACATCACCGCGACCCGGTCGGAGAGGTGACGCACGACCGACAGGTCGTGGGCGATGAAGATGTACGAGAGGCCGAACTCCGCCTGGAGCTGCTCCAGCAGGTTCATCACCTGGGCCTGGATGGAGACGTCCAGGGCGGACACCGGCTCGTCGCAGACGATGACCTCGGGCCGCAGGGCGAGCGCCCGGGCGATGCCGATGCGCTGCCGCTGGCCGCCGGAGAACTGGTGCGGGTACCGGTTGATGTGCTCCGGGTTCAGGCCGACCAGGTCGAGCAGCTCCTTGACCTTGCCCCGCCGGCTGCCCCGGGGGGCCACATCGGGGTGGATCTCGAACGGCTCGCCGATCAGGTCACCGACCGTCATCCGCGGATTCAGCGAGGTGTACGGGTCCTGCATCACCAGCTGGATCTGCCGGCGCAGGCGCCGCAGCGCACCACCGGAGAGCTTGGAGATGTCCTGGCCCTTGTAGAGCACCTTACCGGCGGTCGGCTTCTCCAGGTTCATCAGCACCCGGGCCAGCGTCGACTTGCCGCAGCCGGACTCGCCCACCACGCCCAGCGTCTCGCCGGCCTTCAGGTCGAAGGAAACGCCGTCGACCGCCTTGACGTGACCGATGGTCTTCTTGAACACGATGCCCCGGGTCACGGGGTAGTGCTTGACCAGGTCACGGACCTCGATGATGTTCTCAGTCACGGTTCACGAGCTCCTCGGCGAAGTGGCAGGCGCTGGCCCGGCCGCTGCTGATGTGCAGCAGCGGGGGCAACTTCTCCCGGCACACCGGCTGCGCCATGGGGCAGCGCGGGTTGAACGGGCAGCCCGTCGGGATGTTCATCAGGTTCGGCGGAAGCCCCTTGATGGTGCGGAGCTCCTGCCCCTTCTCGTCCATCCGCGGGATCGAGTTGAGCAGGCCGAGGGTGTACGGGTGCGCCGGCTTGGCGTACAGCTCGTACACGCTGGCTTCCTCGACGATCCGGCCGGCGTACATGACCGCGATCCGGTCCGCGACATCGGCGACCACGCCGAGGTCGTGGGTGATCAGGATCATGCCCATCTGCCGCTCCCGCTGGAGCTCTCCGAGCAGGTCCATGATCTGGGCCTGCACGGTCACGTCCAGCGCGGTGGTCGGCTCGTCCGCGATCAGCACCTCCGGGTCGAGGGCCAGCGACATCGCGATCATCGCGCGCTGCCGCATACCGCCGGAGAACTGGTGCGGGTAGTTGCTGTACCGGCCCTTGGCGTTGGGGATCTTCACCTGGTCGAGCATCTCGATCGCCCGCTTCTTGGCGTCCGAGCGGCTCATGCCGCGCCGGATGCGGAACTGCTCGGCGATCTGGAACCCGACGGTGAAAACCGGGTTGAGGGCGGAGAGCGAGTCCTGGAAGATCATCGCAATGCCTTCGCCCCGGATCCGGCGCCGCTGCTCGGTGGACATCTTGAGCATGTCCTTGCCGTGGAAGCGGACCTGCCCACCGGTGACGAAGCCGGGCGGAGTGTCGAGGATGCCCATGATCGTCTGCGCGGTGACGCTCTTACCGGAACCGGACTCGCCGAGCACGGCGAGGGTCTCCCCCGCGTCGACGTGGTACGTCACTCCGTTGATGACCTTGGCGACGCCGTCCCGGGTACGGAACTCCACCCGCAGATCGTCGACCTCGAGCAGGCGGCCCGAGGGGCGGCCGGATCCGTCGGCGCCCGGTGCGGACTGCTCGGACACGAGAATGTCGGACAACTCAGTTCCCCTATCGG
>NZ_JBJZOG010000139.1:0-13107 GCF_047200535.1 Micromonospora mangrovicola
GCCGTCACGGAGTCGTCGTGAAGACCACATCAACCCAGTAGTTCGCCGAGTTCCAGGTGGAGGTCGGGAAGGCGACACCCGTGCTGGCTCGGAAGAGCCCGTTCCCGGCGTTCGCCGAGTCGGCCAGCGCCGTCAGCGGGTAGGAGACCGTGGGTTGGGTGAAGTGGTTGCCGGTGTAGGCGTACCGGCCCACGTCCGTGTGGTACGAGACCACGTACGGCGTGTTCGCGGTGATGGCGACCGGCGCGTCGAACAGCAGCGTCTGCCACCCGCTGCTGCTCTCGTTCGTGAAGGTGCCGGTGGCCAGCTGCGTACCGGTGTTCGACCAGAGGGAACCGGTGTGCGTGCCGGTGTTGGCGCTGCCCTTGTAGAACCGCACGCCCGTCACGTAGCCGTCCAGCGCCGAGCTGAACCGCATGCCAAGCTCCAGCGAGTTCACCTCGCTGGAGCTCGGAATCGCGGGCACCACGGAGTCGTTCCAGACCGAGCAGGGGCAACTGACCGACGTGCCGGTGGTGAAGGTCCAGGTGTAGGGCGTCGGCATCGCGTTGCCCCAGGCGTCGGTCGCCTGCACCGAGGCGGTGTAGGTGGTCGACGGGGCCAGGGCGGTCTGCGGCTGGATGGTCACCGTGCGCGTGGCGTTGTCGTAGTGGAAGCCGGCCGGGACGGAGCCGCTGCTCGAGGTGAGGGCGTGCTCGATGGTCTGCGGATCGACATCGTGGCTGAAGGTCGCGGTCAACGTGGCGTTCAGCCCGACACCGGTGGCCCCGGCCGCCGGTGTCTTCGCGGTGATCGTCGGAGGCTCGGTCTCCGCTCCCACCGTGTCGACGACGACATCGACCCAGTAGTTCGTGTCGTTCCAGCTGGCGTTCGGGAAGCCGCCGCCGGTGCCGTACCGGTAGACCCCGTTCGCGCCGTCCACACCCGACTGCAGCAGCTGCACCGCGGCCAGCCCCGCGCCCTGGCCGGCGAAGTAGTTGCTGGTGTACGAGTAGTGCCCGGTGGGGGTGTAGTAGGACGCCACATAGGTGGTGTTGGCGGCGACGGGCACGGGATCGGCGAAGGTCAGCGTCTGCCAGCCGCTCGCGGTCTCGTTGCTGAAGGTGCCCGAGGCGAGCAGTTGCCCCGACGCGGTCCACAGCTTGCCGACGTGCGTGCCGGTGTTGGTGCTGGCCTTGTAGAACCGCACGCCTGTGACCAGGCTCGGCCCGCCGACCCGGAACTTCACGCCGAGTTCGTTGGGCGAGGGGTCGTAGGAGTCGATCCCGGTCGGCACGGCGGTGGTCGGGAAGGCCGTGCAGGGGCACTGCTGGGGCCCGACGGTCACGGTCCTGGTGGTGACCGCCCCGATGTTGAGGCTGTCGTCGGAGGCCCGGACCATGATCTGCGCGGTGCCCTGGGTGCTCGGGGTCCAGGTGTAGGACCAGTTCCCCTGCCCGGTGGCCGCCGCCCAGGTGTCGCCACCGTCGGTGGAGACCTCCACCCGCCCCAGCTGGCCGCCACCGACCTCCGTCGCGGTCCCGGTGACGGTCACCGGCGTGAGGACCGGCACGGTGGCGCCGGCCGTCGGCGCGGTCATGGCCACCGTCGGTCCCGTGGTGTCGGTGGACTTGGTGGCGGCGACCAGGTTGGCCTGCCGGGTGAGCGGCTGGGCGCCCATGTCGGCGAGGATGTTGACGGTCGCCTGCTGCATCCGTTGGTCCTCGGTGCTCGCCAGCATCGTGTGCAGGCTGCTGAGCCCCCACGACCACTGCACGGTGCCGGCACCGAAGACCAGCGCGCCGGAGGACTGGTCGCGGTAGGCCATCAGGCTGTGGGTGGCCGTGCCGTTCCCGTAGTTGTTCCCCTCGTCCAGCAGCAGGGTGCCGTCGGTGATGGACACCGTCGTCGACGAGAAGGCCACCGCGCCCGGCGGGCGGACCGGGTTCTCGACGTCGGAATCCCACTCGTAGCCGAGCGTGCCGACGGGGAACGTGGCCACCTGCCCGGGTGACAGGTTGTTGATGGACGGGATGTTCCGCCACAGCCGGAGGCTCCGGTACGCGGCCGGCACGGTGATCGCGTCGTTGCGGTAGCCGTTGACCGTGAAGATGGTCCCGGTGAGCTGGTTGGGCGGGGTGGCCCCACCGGAGCCGGCGCCCGCCGAGTCGACCCAGGTGCCGGTCCACTGCCCGCTCGGGTCCGCGATTCCGTTCGGCGGGTTCTGCCGCATCTTGGTCATCTTGTAGCAGACCAGGGTGCGGTTGTCGCCGCCGCCGCTGGCGACGGAGGGCTCCAGCCGGGTGCGCCAGAAGATCTCGTTGCCGCTGAAGAAGGCCAGGTTGACGCCGGCCTCGCGGGCGGCGACCACGTTGTCCCACTGGGGCTGGTTCCAGTACTCGTCGTGCCCGGAGGACATGAAGACCTTGTGGTCGAGCAGGATCGACGGTTTGGTGCTGACGTCGATGCCCGAGGCGTAACTGACGTCGTACCCGTTGCGCTCCAGCCAGTAGATCATCGGGAACTCGGCCGCCAGGATGCCGTTGTCGCCGGCGATCCGCATGGGGCGGTTGTAGCTCACCTTGTAGGCCCGGCCGTCGTACGCCGGCCCGCCGCCACCGTAGAGGTCCTGGCCGCCCCAGTCGTTGTACGCCTGCCAGGTCTGGTCCGAGGTCTGCACCAGGATGTCGGAGTGGTTCGACGGGTCCGCGACGACGAACGGCACGTGCGCGAAGCCGGCGCCGTTCGGCTGGTCGAGCGTCGCGAGGTAGACCCCGGAGACCGCGTCGGACGGCACCGTCCAGGTCACGTTGGTGGTCCAGTTGCCGCAGTCCACCAGGCCGGTGCCGGCGTCGTGCAGGCAGGCCGGCTGGGTGCGGGCGGGGAGGCTGCTCGCCGGTGAGGTCGGCATCCGTCGAGCGCCGTCGCCGCCGTAGTAGCCGAGCCGGTAGATGTCGACGTCGAACGTGGTCGGGGACTGCACCTTCAACTGGAGCGTCTCGCCCGGCTGCACGCTCATCCGGGTGGCGAATCCCTCGATATCGCCCCAGGCGCTTTCGCCGTACCAGTCCTCGCGCGGTGTGCCCTGTTTGGAATTCTCACAGACAACGGGGTTGGAGCCGGTGCCGCAAGGATCGGACACGGCGGAACTCGCTGACGCGGGAAGAAGCACCAAGGCCGCTCCCGTGGCCGCCGCTATCGCGGCTCGAAAAACCCGAGATCTCATACCGATCGCCTGCTTCTCAAAGGATGGCCGCCGGACGCTCCTGAGCGTACGTAAGCGGAAGGGAGATACCAGATCTGGCGGTGTCGGCTGTTCACACCGATCGGACAGTATGGTGCCGGGCATCGACCGACGATCGTTCCGCGCCGTGCAGCCATTCGGCTCACCGGGCGGCGCCGACCGGGCGGATTCTGGTCATGACGGCCGGGGCAGCGTCTCACCTGAGGGCGTGCCGTCGATCGAACCCACGACATTGTTCGACCACTCCGCATAGGTGACCCGGCAGTCCGGTCCGCATTGGCTGGTGCGTCCCCAATGTGTCGGGCCGAAGACATTGTCGTGCAGTCGCAGTCCGATCCCGTCCTGCGCATACAGGCCGAATGCGCCGAGTGAGATGAAGCTGTCCCGCACCAGATAATTCCGCAAAGTGGAGCCGCCCTGACTCTGCGTGAACAACACCGCCGTTATCGCCTTCCAGTAGCCCGGCACCTCCTTCCCGGTGAAGGCGTCGACCCCCGGCTCGAGGCGACTGTTGCTGATCGTCACCGGCCCGCTGCCGCCGTACGGGAAGACGCCCCCGGTGTGCGCCTGGGACGGGTCGGCGAGGTGGGCGATGTAGTTGTCGTGGAGCCAGCTCCGCTCGATGGTGACGTTGGCCCCGCACAGGCACATGCCGCCGGTGTTCGCCACATCCACGCCGCTGAGCCGGATCGTGCAGGTCGCACAGTCGTTGATCGCGTGGTCGGTCAGCGCGGCGTTCTGCTGCCCGCCGCCGACCGGCTCCGGCCGGACGGTCGTGTTCCTGATGTTCACGGTGAGGCGGCCGGCCGAGTTGGCGTTGACCAGGATGGCCCGGTTGGCCGAGCCGGGCGGCGGAGCGATGATCGAGTTTGTGATGTTGACCGTGCCGTGGCAGTTCGTGCCGATGTAGACGAAGGCGCGGAAGTAGATCCGGTCGAGATTCACCGTGCCCTTGCAGTCGTACAGGTCCCACTCCTTGCTGGCCCGGTCGTGCGGTTCGAACACCCGGTAGCCGGCCGGCACGGGCAACCGGGCGTCCGACTGCCGGTAGCGCCCGACGCCCGGTGCGCCGACGGAGAAGCGGGCGGGATAACGGCCACCACCGGTGGGGTCGGCGGCCCGCGCCGCGGCGGAGGCGGAGCCCGCCGCGGTGACGGTCGGCGCGGGGGTCGCCTCATCGGCGGTGGTCGGGGCGGTCGGGTCCCCGGCGGCGGCGGTCCCCGCGTGGCATTCCGCCGGGGTCGCGCAGCCGGTCGGGTCGGCCGCACCACGGTCCAGCGCCACCACCGCCACGGCCGCACCGACCAGGAGCGTGCCGACCGCGGCCACGATCGGCCAGCGCCTGGCGGTGCTGCGCCTCTTCTCCGGCATCGACTCTTGACCTCCTCCTGGCTCCGGCGGTGCCGCGCCGAGCCGAACTACCGCAGTTCCCAGTCCGTCCAGTAGCTGTTCGGGTTGATCACGTAGTCGACGGTCGGCTCCGGGATGTGCTCCACCCGGTGCCGCCGGCTGAATCGGTAGATCAGCTCCCAGTCCTCCTTCGGCGCCACGGTGGAACTGCGGCGCAGCCGGCTGAACACCAGGTCGGACGACCGTCTCGCCACGAAGGGGTTGGAGTCGAGGAAGCACCGCTCCCAGGCCAGCCTGCGGTCGAAGGGTACGGAGAGGACGTCGCGTTGCCGCCCGTCCGGCGTCAGCCGGCGCATCGCGGTGTAGACCGCGTCCGGTCGGGGGCGCGACGGGTCGCCGCTCTGCAGCCGGTCGAGCGCGGTCTGCAGGTGATGCGGGTGCCAGACGTTGTCGTCGTCGAGGAACGCCACGAACCGGGAGTCCGTCAGGCCCATCCCGATGTTGCGGCTGATCCCCAGCACGTTGATGTTCCGCCGGAGGCTCACCACGTGCAGTCGGGGGTCGGCCGGCAGTTCGGGGATCTGGTCGCCGCCGTCGTCGATGACGACGACGACATGGTCGGTCACGGTCTGCGCCAGCACCGACTCGACCGCCCGGCGCAGTCCGTCCGGCCGCTTGTACGTCAACACGATCGTCGCGACCAGGGCACGGGGCTTGGCGCCGCCGGGCAGCGTGGCGAGCAGCCGGGCGATCTCGGACCGTTCGAACCGGTAGAGCCCGACCGCGGTGTGCCCGAGCAGCACCTTGTTGCGCAGCTCCTCGAGGGGCAGCCAGCCGAAGGTGGCACGCAGGCGCCGCTTCACCCAACCCATCTCTGAGTCTCCACTCAACTCTGTGCGACCGTCGCCAGCGACTTCTCACCGTCGCGGTCCGCTTCACGGTCGGGTTGCGACCGGTACCCCAAGCTCCGTAGCAGCGGCAGGACGAAGGGCAGATACACCGCCAGGGCGGCCACTCCGATGATGGCCAGCGGCAGGAAGCCGCCACCGAGGAGGAGGTGCATCCCCCAGGCCAGGCCCCCCATCATCACCCCGCCCAGCACCGGCCGGACGCAGGCCCGCAGCATCAACGCGGGCCGGATGCCCAGCCGGGACAGCACCACGACGAAGACCGGCGCGACGAGCAGGCCGGCGACCATCACCTGCCCGGCGGCCACGCCCTCGATTCCGGACCCGTGGGCGAAGAGCAGGAGCACCGGGGTGAGGCTGAACAGCCACCAGGCCTGCATCACCATGAGGGTCTTGCGCACCCGAGTGGCCAGGCAGTCGTACGCCAGGTCGACGGCGACCCGGATCAGGCCCAGCGCCACCAGGAACTGCAGCGCCACCGCAGCCCCGGCCCACTGGTCGCCGTACACCAGGCGGATGACCGGGTCGGCGAGCACCCCCAGCAGCACGCAGCACGGCACCGCGGCGGCCAGCACCACGGCCAGCGCCCGCTGGAAGCCGACGGCGAACGCCTCCGGCGAGTCCGCGAGGCGGGAGAAACCGGCGTAGGACACCCGCCGCACGGTGTCCGACACGATCCGGACCGGCCAGCTCGACATGTTGAAGGCCATCGCGTACAGGCCGAGCGCGGCCGGACCGAGCACCGAGCTGACGACGACCGAGTCGACGTTGACGATGCCGAGGGTGAGCAGGCTCGCGGAGGCCAGGGGAAGCCCGAACCGCAGCAGCCGCACGGCCTGCTTCCGGTCCCAGCCGAACCGCAGCATGTCCGGGGCACAGAGCCCGAAGCCGATCAGCGCCACGACGTTGCCCGCGAGCGAGCCCCACGCGAAGGCCATCGCCCCCGTCCCGGCGGCGGCCAGGGCGATCGTGACGACCGTGTTCACGAGGAAGTTGGCGACGTCGACAACGGTGCGCCGGAACTGCTGGAACTCGCGGTTCAGCTTGCCGATCGGCACACAGGCGATGCCGTCGATGACCACGGTGAGGCAGAGCAGCCGCAGCATCGCCGTCGCCTCGGGGGACCCCAGCAGGCGCGCCACCGTCGGCGCCGTGACGAAGAGCAGGAGATAGAAGACGCTGCTGGAGAGGGTCGACAGCGTCAGGACCGTCGGCGCGAACCGTCGGATGTCTTCCGGCCAGCGCACCAGCGCCAGGCTGACGCCCATCTCGTTCAGGGAGAGCAGCATCGCCAGGACCAGCAACCCGACGGCGTACAGCCCCCACTCGTACGGGCCGAAGAACAGCCGTGCCAGCACGACGCCGGTCGCGAACGTGCCGACCCGCCGCACGATGGTGTTGATCATGCTCCATCGGGCCGCCGCGGCGACCTTCCGGTTCAAGTCCGTCACGGAGCCGGGTCTCCCCTCTGGAGCTCCTCTGCGCGGGCGATGCCGAGGTACGCCCCCGAAAGACCGAGAAACAGGAAGGTCGTCCCGGCCACCATCGGGAAGCTAAGCGTGTCGAAGGTGAAGGTCACCACGAGCATCACGAATCCGACAGCAACGAAGGCCTGCCCGGTCTCCCGGCGGGCCGGATCGGTGAACCGTCGCCGGCCGGCTGCGCCGCAGTGCAGCATGGTGACGTAGACGATGACGATGCTCGCCACGCCGACGATGCCCATCTCCAACAGGGCGAGGAGATACTGGTTGTCGGTGTAGCGGTACACCAGCGGCAGGAAGGTGCCGAATCCGCGGCCGGTCCAGGGCCGCTCGACGATGTAGGCGTTGACGCTCGCGCTGGTCGCGGTGCGGGACTGGGTGCTGTTGTCACCGCCGTTCAACATCGCGCTGAAGAGTCCGATGATCGTCACCACGAGGCCCGGGAACAAGAGCCTCGCGGCCGCCAGCGCCGGCAGCACCGTGGCGAACGTCCACCCGACCCGCCGCGCGCTCCAGGTCGGCAGCAGCACGAGCATCACCACGACCAGACCGACGACGGAGGTACGGGAGACGGTCGTGACGGCCCCCGCGGCGATCAGCACGACCGGCAGCCAGCGCCGCAGCGCGCCGCGCTCTCCGCCGTGGAACGCCTGCTGGAGCGCGAACGGCAGTGCCAGCGCCATGACGGTGGCGAGTTCGAGCGTGTTCGCCGAAGTCGCGGTGGGCCGGACGAACGAGCCCCTGGTGACCAGCTCCTGGCCGCCGCTCGACATCCCCGGGATCTCGATCCAGCCGGTCAGGCTCGTGCCCAGCACGAACTCGCCCAGGGCGACGACCGCGATGACGGTGCAGCAGCGCACGAAGACCCGCAACAGGCGGTCGAGGTGGTCGTAGCTGCGGACCGAGGTGGCGAGCAGCACGATGGACGTCCACACCAGGAGCTGGATGAGCCCCCGGTCGGCCGCGCTGACCTCGAGCGGCTCCGCGTCCCGTCGCGCGGCGGCGATGTAGCTGAGCAGGACGGCCACCACGATCCCGAGGAGGGCGAGCCGGGGCGCCCGGGTGAAGGGTGCCGGCCGGGCCCGTCTCATCAACCAGCTGACCAGGAACCACACCAGGCCGGCGAGCACGGCGAGGTTCGCCACCGTTCCGGTCGCCCCGATGCCTGGGAACACCAGCCGGGACGGCACGAGCATCAACAAAACGACGTAGAGGGTGAGCAGCGAATGCGGCCCGAAGCCGGCAAGATGCTGCTCGGACGGGTAGACGCGGCCGGTTCGCCGCGGCGCCGGGACCGCAGGTCGGCGGCTAGCTACCGTTAAGCCGGTCGACATTCTGGCCTCTGCCGTGGGACCGCTCGGAAGACCGGTACGTGGTGGACGGCGTCGCCGGCGACGCGGGCTTCCACGTCGTGCCCTGCGGCCTCGGGGCCGGCCCCGTCCCGGGCCGCACGTTGAGGATCACCGTCGCCTCGGCGCCGCCGGGATCGGCGCGGCGCTCGGCGTCGCGGCTGGCGACGACGGGCTTGCCCGGGGCGGGAGGGGCGGGGCGGGGCGGGTTCGCCGGCGGTTGCGCCGGCCGGGGCGGTGCCGGTCGGGCCGGAACGCTCGCGGAGCCCCCGGCGGCGGGCGCGGTCGGCTCCTGACGTCGCCGGCGGGAACGCGCCAGGCTCTCCACCACGAACGTCAGCAGCACGGCGAGCGCGGTGGTGCCGCCACCGGCCGCGATCACCACCTTGAGCTTGTCCTTGAGCTGCGGTTCGGGCTTCTGCGGCGGGATGATTTCCGTCATCCGGACCATGTCGCGCGACTTGACGCCGTTCTCCGCCTGGATCTTCGCCAGCTTCTCGTCGGCGTACCGGGCGATCGTCGCGGTCGAGGCGAGAAGGTGGTCCGGGTCCGTGCCGGTGACCGTGAAGGTCAGGAACGGTCCCTGCGCTCCCTCGGCCAGCCCGACCTCGAAGTCCTCGGTCACCCCCAGGTCGAGCAGCTCCGCCTGGGCACCGGTGGACTGCAGGCTGCGTCCGAGGAAGTCGGCGGTGGCGACGAGCGATCCGTTGAAGTTGAGGAACGGGTTCTCGTTGTTGTCGCCCGGGGTGGCGGCGTCGGTCGCAGCCGGCGAGCTGAGCAGGCTGACGGTGGTGGTCGACTCGTACGTGGTCGGCACCAGCACGAAGGCACCCACGCTGAGTCCTACCGCCAGGAGCATCATCGGCAGGATGATGTACCACCGGGTGCGAACCACCGAAAGGATCTCGCCCAGGTCCAAGACGCCCCCCTACCCCTCTAGGACGTCAATCATCGCTGAATACGGAGCTGTCCACGACACCGTGGAGATTTTTGGCGCCAAGGTCGAAGCCAAGCTATACGGATCGGACCACGAGGGCTACCTCCGATTCGGTCGAGTTGCTTGCTGCATTCGTCCATACCCGCGTGGCATCCTCCACGCCTGAGTAACCGGACAGCATTGGCGGCGAGCAGACCAGAAAGGACCCGAAGGCATGTATATGCCCGATCTTTTCGCAGTGCTGCGTCGACGGTGGTATCTCGTCGTCGTCGGCATATTGGTCACCGCGCTGGCCGCTCTCGGCGCGAAGCAGGTCACGCCCCGCTACCTCGCCTCCGAGGTCGTCGTGATGCAACCGCCGGTCTCGCCGTACGCGCCCAACCCGATGACCGGGCTCTACCCGTCGATCTCCATCACCGGAGCCGCGGTGGCGCAGCGGCTGAGCGCGCCCGACGCCGAGGCTCGTCTGCGGGCGGCGGGGGTGACCGGCCCCTACGCGTTCCAGCCCCGCAACACCGGCACCAACCAGGAGCCCCGGTACGTGATCGGCTCGATGACCGTGACGACGATCGCGTCCGACGAGGAGAGTGGGCTGCGCGCGCTCGCCGCCCTCCGGGCCGCCTTCGAGCAGGAGCTCACGCGCTTGCAGGACCGGTGGCGGGTGGCCCGGCAGTTGCGCATCACCATCGCGGTGCTCGTGCCGCCGAGTGCGACGTTGCTGCCGCACTCGTCGTCGCGGGCCCTGGCCGGCGCCGGGCTGCTCGGCATGGTCGCGACCCTGGCGGTGACGCTCTGGGCGGACGAACTGCTCGCCCGCCGCCGGAGATCCCGCCCGCGCCAGCCGGTCGCCGCGGCCGGGTAGCGGGGCGCGGTGGCGTCGGCGCAGGCCAGGACCCGAGAGTGGACCGGTTCGATGATCTGGCTGTAAACATCCCGACACGCCGGGCAACCCAAAGGGTGATTGTTTCACGTTTCGCCGACCGGGAGCGTACGCAGGGAATCAGCTCGCGAGTCAACCGAGGTGACCCGGACGTGAAAAGTTCCCGGCCCCAAATCACCATCCTCGTGGCCAATCTTCCCGCCGAGCGTGATCGTCGAGTCATCAGGGAATGCCTGAGCCTGGAGGCGAACGGCTTCGACGTCACCGTCATCGCGCCGCGTGGTGACAAGAGCCTGCGTATCCTTCCAGGCAGTCGCGGCACCAGACTTCGGCCCTATCCGATCTTGATGTACGGCCATGGCGTGTTCTCGTACGCCGTCGAGTTCGGCTGGTCATTTTTCTGCATCGCGATCCGCCTGCTCGCCGAGATATTCCGGGGCCGGGCGCACGCCGTGCAGGTGTGCAATCCACCCGACGTCTACTGGCCGCTGGCGCTGCTGCTGCGGAGCCTGGGCCGCCCTTGGGTCTTCGACCACCACGACCTCTGTCCCGAGGTCTACGCGTCCCGTGTCGGTACCCCGAACAAGTGGGCCTTCCGGGTCCTGCGCGCCTTCGAGTGGCTGACCCTGCGCACGGCCACCGAGGTCGTGGCCACCAACGAATCGTTCAAGGACAACGCCGTACGCCGGGGCGTCGCGCCGGGACGGGTGACGGTGGTCCGCAACGGTCCGACCCAGGGGGAGACAACCCGGCCGAGCGAAACGACCGAGCCGGCGGATACCCGGGAGCCGGAGCAGAAGGTGGTCTACCTGGGTGTCTTCGGTCCGCAGGACAACGTGGAGGGCGCCGTGCTCGCCGCCGAGCAGTTGACCCGCCGCCGCGGACGCACCGGTTGGCGCATGGTGCTCGCCGGTGACGGGGAGAGCATGCCCGCCCTGGAGAGGCTCGCCGCGGACCGGGGCCTGACGGACGTCGTGGAGTTCACCGGGTGGCTGGACGGCAGGGCCGTAGACGAACTGCTCCGCAGCGCGACGATCGCGATCCAGCCCGATCTGCCGACCCGGATGAACCAGCTGTCCACCATGGCCAAGACCGTCGAGTATCTCGGGCGCGGGGTGCCGGTCGTGGCCGTGGACCTCATCGAGACGCGACGCAGCGTGGGCGAGGCCGGGGCCTACGTCCCCACCGGCGCGCCGGAGGAATTCGCCGAGGCCATCGACGAACTGCTGGACGATCCCGCCCGCCGGGCGCGGATGCGGGCGGTCGGCCTGACCCGCTTCCGGGAGAGCCTCGCCTGGGAGCACCAGGCCGACGCCTACATCGCGGTGTGGCGCCGGCTGCTCGCCAAGCGACTGCCCCACGGCGTCGACGCGCCCGCCTCCCCCGTCGGCGCGGAGGCCGGGACGGTCAACCCTCCCGGCCGCGACGCCGGGCGGGCCGAGGGCGACCGGCCGGAGACAGCGGCGCGGGTCACCGCACCGTGACCAGCATCGTCGTCGCCGCCCACAACGAATGCGCCGTCATCGGCCGCTGCCTCGACGCCCTGCTGGCCGAAGCCACGCCTGGCGAGTTCGACGTCACCGTCGTCGCCAACGGCTGCACCGACGGGACCGCCGCGATCGCCGCCGCGCGGCCGGGGGTACGGGTCATCGAGCTCGCCGAGGCAGGCAAGCCGGCCGCCCTCGACGCCGGAGACGAGGCCGCGCGGGGCTTTCCGCGGATCTATCTGGACGCGGATGTCGTGCTCTCCACCCAGGGGGTACGGGCGATCGCCGCAGCGCTCGACGGACCACACCTCGCCGCGACGGTACGCCGGGAACTCGACCTGACGGGCCGGCCGATGCTGGTGCGCGCGTACTTCGGCATCCACCGGCATCTACCGGTCTTCCGCGACGGTCTCTTCGGACGCGGCGTGGTCGGGCTGGCCGAGGCCGGGCGACGCCGCTTTGCCCGGTTCCCGGCGCTGGTGGCCGACGACCTCTTCCTCGATTCGTTGTTCGGCGCGGCCGAGAAGTGCCAGGTCGACACGGTGAGTTCGCGGGTGGCGACCCCGCGGCGCACCCGGGACCTGGTCCGCCGGCTGAGCCGGGTACGAGGGGGCAACTCGGCGATGCGGGCCGCCGCCGACCAGGGCCAGGTCGGCGCCACCGTCCGCCCGCCGGCCCGGCTCTCCTGGCTCCGCGACGTCGTGCTCCCCCGACCCTGGCTCGCCCCGGCCGCGATCTGCTATGTGGCGATCACGGTCCTCGCCGCGCTGTCCGCCCGGCGCGACCGCACCGGTGCCGCCGGTTGGGCGCGCGACGACTCATCCCGACAGGAAGAAGCGCATGCCCGAACCCAGTAGCCGCGTGGAAACCGGTACCGACATCAACATCTGTTTCCACGGTGTCGGGGAGCCACGCCGGGAACTCGAGCCCGGCGAGGAGCGCTACTGGATCCAACGGGATCAGTTCCACGCCCTGCTGGACGAGTTGGCGACGTGGCCGTCGGTGCGGATCAGCTTCGACGACGGCAATCTCTCGGACCTGCGGATCGGGCTGCCCGGTCTCACCGCACGCGGCCTGTCGGCCGACTTCTTCGTCCTGGCGGGGCGGCTCGGGACGGCCGGCAGCCTCGACGAGGACGACGTACAGGAGCTGCGGGGCCACGGCATGACGATCGGGACGCACGGGATGCACCACCGCTCGTGGCGCGGGATGGACGGGCAGACGACGTACGACGAGCTCGTGGCGGCCCGTGACCGCCTCGCCGGGGTAATCCGGCAGGACATCACCACGGCCGCCTGCCCGCTCGGACAGTACGACCGGCGGGCGCTCGGCGAGCTCCGACGGCTCGGCTACACCGCGGTCTTCACCAGCGACCGCAGACCGGCCCGGCGAGCGGCGTGGCTGCAGCCGAGGTTCAGCGTCCGCCGCGATGACACGCCCGCCTCGCTGCGGGAGAAAGGCGGGGGGGGGGAGGGGGGGGGGGGGGAGGGGG
>NZ_JBJZOG010000140.1:0-13029 GCF_047200535.1 Micromonospora mangrovicola
AAGGCGAGCCTCGCCGGGACGAACCCTGTACGGTGCCAAAACTCTGTTTCAGGCTTGTGAGCTGCGAATTTGCGAGTAGCTCAAGCTGCCCGGTGATACTCGTTGATCACGCCGCCCAGGACGCGGCGCCGCCGGATCGGCTTGTCGATCGCGACGACCACACCGGGGTCGTAGTCGGGTGGATGCTGATCCAGGCTCTGGTGCGGCCGGTGCCGGTCGAAATGGTCCTCATAGTCGCGTAACACGGTACGGGCGTGCTGTTCGTTGTAGATCAATACCCGGTCGGTGCACTCGACCCGGACACTGCGCACGAAGCGTTCCGCGAACGCGTTCGCCCGGGGCGTGCGCGGCGGAGTCTTCACCACGTCGATGCCTTCGGCGGCGAACACCGTGTCGAAAGACGCGGTGAACTTCGCGTCGCGGTCGCGGATCAGAAACCGGAATCGTGTCACGCGGTCCCGAGGTCCAGCACCAGGTTGCGGGCCTGCTGGGTAGTCCAGGCAGCGGTCGGGTGTGCGGTGACGCCGAGGATGTGCACCCGTCGGGTCGTGATCTCCATGACGAACAGCACATACAACCGCCGCAGCGTGACGGTGTCGATGTGGAAGAAGTCGGTCGCCAGCAGACCGGACGCCTGCGCGCGCAGGAACGTCCTCCAATTGGTGTCGATCTCGCGTGGGGCAGGACCGCGCTTCGAACTGGCGAGGATGCGACGGATGGTGCCAGCGCCGACCCGATGGCCGAGCCCGACGAGTTCGCCTTGGATGCGCCGGTGCCCCCACCCGGGATTCTCCCTGGCCAAGCGCAGGATCAGGTCACGGAGGTCGTCGCTGATCGGTGGTCGTCCGGGCCGCTTCGGGTAGGTCCAGTGCTGGCGGACCAGCCGGCGGTGCCAGGCCAGCAGGGTGGCTGGGGTAACGATCCGATGCCTCCAGAGTTCCCGCGGCAGTGCCCGGACCAGCGCCGACAACACCGCCCGCTCCGGCCACGACAGGAGCGGCCGACCGACCTGACGGCGTAGCACCGCCACCTCATGGCGCAGCACCAGCAACTCTGCGACCAGCGCGGACTCGCTGCACGTGGCCAGCGGCAACCAGCCGAACATCCGCACCGCACTCAGGTACAGCAGCCGAACCAACACGCCTGCCATCCTGCGTCATTGTCGCGAAACAGCAGCTCACACCCTGTGCGACGAGTTTTGGCACGGTACAGGAGCTGGCAGCCCCGCATGATCTTGGATGATGTGCGCGGTGTGTGCTCTCCAGCGGATGCCAACCCGGGTCAACCCGTGCCAACGCGGGTCACCGCGGCACACCGCCGGTCGCAATCCGGGGTTCGTGTGCTCGGGGTGTGGTCCTGGGCTGGGAGAACAGGGTACGGGTGACGTGGGTGAACGTGGGCCACTCCCTGCCACCCCAGGTGAACGCCCAGGTCGCTAGACTAGGCCCTCGCGCCCTCGTAGCTCAGGGGATAGAGCAACGGTTTCCTAAACCGTGTGTCGCAGGTTCGAATCCTGCCGGGGGCACCAGGTCACCGCCTTGATCAACGATCATTGTTCCGCCTTCCGGGGCGTTCGCGCCCGCTGCGTGCCCGGTCGCCTCGCCACCTTCGCCCTGCTTGCGTCGAGGTGCTGGGCGACCTCCGCGTCCCGGCCGTCGACGGCGCGCTGGTGGGTCGTCACGCTGGCGTTTGCGTGCCCGAGCCGACGAGCGTGTCACCAGCCGACTGGACGGTGGGCCTGAAACCGGCGGCGGAAGCCGTGGCGGCTCCGCTGCCGGTCGCCGGTGTGCGGTTGCCGTCCGGGGAGGGCGAGTACCAGCGGCGTATGGCAGGCTCATCCTCCTTGATCAATGACTTCGCGAAAGCGAACCTGCACCACGATCTGCGAGAGATTCGTGGGGTGATGCTCTGGAAGCTCGACGGGCTCTCCGAGTACGACATCCGCCGCCCCCTGACCTCGACTGGGACCAACCTGCTCGGCCTGGTCAAGCACCAGGCTCTGTCTGAGGCCAGGTACTTAGGCGAGGTCTTCGACCGGCCTTTTCCCGAATCGCTGCCCCGGTGGGACGACCTCGGGCCGCGCGGCGACGACATGTGGGCGACCGAGTACGAGACGCGCGAGGAGATCATCGACCGCTACCGTCGCGTATGCACCCAGACGCGACGATCACCGCCCTCGCCATCGACTCCCCGGGCGACGTGCCCTGGTGGCCACGGCCCGACGTGACGCTGGTCAACGTCATGGTCCACATACTCACCGAGACCGGCCGGCACGCCGGACATGCCGACATCCTGCGCGAACAGCTCGACGGCTCGACCGGGACAACAGCCGAGTACGCGAGCCCGCAACGCAACGCGGCCTGCTGGGGCGCCCGGTACGTGAAGATCGAGCGAGCAGCGTGAGCAGTCGCCATCAGGCGAAAGAAATAGCGGACCCGCTCCGATCGCACCCTGACCGCGCAGCCGAGTCCAGCTTCTGCCGGTCCACGTCGCGCCAGGGTCAAGCCGCTCCGGGATCGTCCCGGCGCGGCGCACTCACCAGACCCCGGTCGCCGTCGAAATGGACGCGATCCCCGCCCAGCCGAGGCCCACGGCCGGGGTGAACAGCGCAGATCCGGCGATGCCAAACATCGCATCGTCCTTCGCCCATTCCGGGGCCTGGACGGGATTTGGCTTGCTGACCAACTCGCTGAAGACCGAGTGCCGGGCCACCGACGCTCCGGTGAGAAGGCTGTCCAGGACGCGCGGAGCGATGCTCTCGCGTTGCCAACGTGATTCGCGATCTCTCATCTTCCGGAAGAACTCGCTGAGTCGAAGCTCGCCCGCCGAGAGGTGTTCGATATCGCCCACCATTTGGCGTAGCCCTCCGGAAAATGCATCAAAATCCTCGGACAGATGAGGACCCACGAGCTCTTCGACTTGTTCCACGGTGAGTGGGCTCGACGGGAACTTACGGAACGACTCGAGGACTCGCGCCACGCCGTCGCGATCGAAGACGCGGCTCACCAGGTCCCAGATCGTCTTGCAGGGGCAGCCTTCCTCCTGCACACAGACGCAGTGGAACCGCCACCTCTTTGACTGACTGAAGACCTCCCTCGCCGCGGTTAGCGCCGCTTCTCTCGACATGGGAGTGTCGTCGAGGCGGGACACGGCAGCGGCGACCGCAAGGCGTTCCACGAAGACGTTGTGGAAGACGCCGATGCCGTCAAGCGGATTGTCGCCGTTGGCCGCAGCGTTGTTGACGTGTCGATCGATCGAAAAGGTGATCACCGGGACTGTCGTACGTGTCAGCGTCATCTCCATGCGGGGGCTCTCCTCTCGCTTGCAACGACTTTCCTCAAGGGTGGCGAGTCACGAATCAATTTGAGACGAGCAAGTCCGGGATCCGACACATGCGCAGCATTGAGCCCTTTTCCGGGCTGATCTCGATGTAGACAAGGGTGAGGCGCCAGGTGAGACGGCGGTCGACCGAGGCAAG
Source organism: Micromonospora mangrovicola (assembly GCF_047200535.1). Classification (NCBI taxonomy): domain Bacteria; kingdom Bacillati; phylum Actinomycetota; class Actinomycetes; order Micromonosporales; family Micromonosporaceae; genus Micromonospora; species Micromonospora mangrovicola. The sequence goes on from NZ_JBJZOG010000140.1 coordinate 3,479, forward strand.
ATGCCGGTAAGGACCTCGCCCCACGGTCCGGTGGTTAGGGCCGGGGATTCGGTGGCAACGGCGCTGACCGCAGCAGCCTGACCGACGCGATCGCCCACGCCCAGATGCAGTTGCTGCGAGCTCGCGCCCTGCCGCTGGCCCTCGGTAGGAGCTGGTAACCAGCAGATCGCCTGCTCGCACGCGCCTCGCCTACATGCCGTCGGGCATGTCACGACGCGCTGACATGCCCGACGCGAAGTGACGCTCTGCCTCGTGCCGATGCTGATCGGTGCTGGCGTGGCGGGCCGCAGTCGAATCCTCACGAGAAGAGAGAGCCTGTACCGCGGATGCGGTCGGGACCGGCTCCCCCGCGCTGGCGCAGTTCCCGACCGAAGGGCTGGCCCGCTTCGCCGACGACCCCGACCCGGAGCTGCGGCGACTGGCCGCCCTAGGCGGTGTCTTCAAAGGATCTTGATGTCGGATGATGTAGCGCGTGGGCCGTCGCTACGAGTTGTCTGACGTCGAGTGGGAAGCGCTGTCGAGGTATCTGCCGTCGGTGGTGACCGGTGGTCGGCCTCGTGCCGATGACCGGCGGGTGCTCAACGGGATCGTGTGGAAGATCCGGGCCGGAGCGGCGTGGCGGGACGTGCCCGCCCGTTACGGTTCCTGGCAGTCGATCTACATTCGTTTCCGCAGGTGGGCCCTCGACGGCACGTTCGAGCGGATGCTCGCCGGTGTCCAAGCCGACGCGGACGCCGCCGGGGACATCGACTGGCTGGTGTTGGTGGACTCGACCATCGTGCGAGCCCACCAGCACGCCGCCGGCGCTAAAGGGGGCGCCGAGAAACGGACGAACCACAAGATCACGCCCTCGGTCGAAGTCGAGGTGGACTGACCACCAAGATTCACCTCGCCTGCGACGGCCTCGGCCGGACCCTGGCGTTTGTTCTCTCCGGTGGCAACGTCAACGACTGCGCCCGCTTCACCCAGGTCATGGCCGCCATCCGCGTCGAGCGCCCAGGTTCCGGCCGGCCCCGGGCCCGGCCGGACCACGTCATCGCCGACAAGGGCTACAGCTCCAAGGCCATCCGAGCTGACCTGCGCCGACGCGGCATCGGACACACCATCCCCGAACGCGCCGACCAGCAGGCCAACCGCCGCCGGCGAGGCAGCCACGGCGGCCGACCACCGGCGTTCGACAAGCAGCTCTACAAGCGGCGCAACGTCGTCGAACGCTGCTTCAACCGGCTCAAGCAGTGTCGCAGCGTGGCGACCCGCTACGACAAGACCGCCACGTCGTATCGGGCCACCGTCACCATCGCCGCGCTACTGCAATGGTTGTGACTCTTTGAACACACGGCCTAGGTGACTGGTGTTGAACGCGGGTTGATCGGTGGTCCGGTCAACCCGTGTGTTTGACGGCTCGTTGGTTGGCGTGAAGGGGGTAGTTGCTGGGCTGGCTGATCGGTGGTTCGGCGGGCGGCTGTGGGGGCTGAGGGGCTGTTGCCGGGCTGGATAGTCGTCTGATCGGGGTCCTTGCTGGTGGTCAGGCGGGGGCCGGGCTGAGCTGGCTGCTGCCGGTGAGGCCGAGGGTGGCGAGCCGGGCCAGGTTGGTGGCGGCGGCCAGGAGTTTGAAGTCGGCGGCGACGCGGAGCAGGCCGCGCATGCGGGCGCGGCGGCCGCCGTGGCGGCGGCGCATGAGGTGGGCGATCTTGCGTTCGACTTTGGGGCGGGTGGCGCGGTAGTCGGCCCGCCAGGCCGGGTCGCTCTGCCGGGTCCGGGCGGCCGTGAGGTGGGTTTCCCAGCGGCTGATGGTGATCTGCCGGCCGGTCTTCGACTCGGTGCACTGCGTGCGGAGCGGGCAGTCGGTGCAGGCCCGGCCGAAGTCGGCTTTCCCGGCGTGACGGTCGTGACCGGTGATCGGGCGGATCGCGATGGTGACCTGGTTCGGGCAGGTGACCGTGCCGGCGGCGAGGTTGATGGTGAACTGGTCCTTGGTGAACTTGCCACGCGGCGCGACCGGTGGCTGGACCTTGGTCTTGGCGTCGATCCCGGCAGTATGCAGGCTTTCGAGTACTTCGCCGGCGCCGTAGCGGCTCGCGGCGCTGCTCGACGACCCGGAACTGGCCGAGACCGCCGCCAACCCGGCGCTGCCGATCGGCCGGGTGCGCCGGAGCGTCCCGGCGTCATGGACTGACACGGCCGGCGGGATCAACCCGGCAGGCGGTAGACCGATACGTGGGACCGGGAGTCCGCGGTGAATTCCGCGCCGGACCAGTCGGCGTGCCGGGACTCCAGTTCGAAGCCCGCCAGTTGCGCCATCAGGTCCAGCTCGGCCGGCCAGATGTAGCGGTGCGGGCTGCGGGAGAGCCGCGCCTCGGTGCCCTCGCCGAAGCGGAAGTGGTACGACACGGCGCGTTGGTGCAGCACGTCGTAGGTGTCCAGGCCGATGTAGCCGGGCTCGACGTGCCAGACGGTGGCCTGCTGGCCCGGCGGCAGCCTGCGCAGCTCCGGCACCCAGAGTTCGATCACGAACCGCCCGCCGGGGGTGAGGTGGCGGGCCGCGTTGCGGAAGCATTCGACCTGCTCCACCTGGGTCTGCAGATTGGAGATGGTGTTGTAGACCAGGTAGACGAGCGAGAAGGCGCCGGGGGCGACGGTGGTGGCCATGTCCCCGATCAGCACCGGGATCGCCGCCTCGTCCGCCTTCGTCCGCAGCTTGTCGACCATCGCGCGGGACAACTCGATGCCGGTGACGGATACGCCCCGTTCGGCGAGCGGGACGGCCACCCGGCCGGTCCCGACGGCGAACTCGAGCACCCGACCGTCGCTGGCGAGCTCGGCGAGACGGTCCACGGTCGGGCCCAGAACCTCGGGCGCGAACATGCCCGTGCCGGGCGTGTCGTAACGCTGGGCCGCCGCGGCGTCCCAGATCTCCTCCTGACTCAGCATGGGCCCGACGATGGCCGTGGACGCGGTCGTTGTCGACCGGTTTTCGGAACAGCCGCACCACCCGCGGGTCGGGTCCGTGCTCAGGTGTCGGCGTAGCGCGCGGCGACGGCCCGCGCCTCCTCCGCCACCCGCCTCCGCAGCTCCGCCGGCGCGAGCACCTCCACGGCGGAGCCGAGGCTGAGCAGCGCCGACACCGCCCAACCGGCGTTCTCGAACGGGACGGTCAGCTCGATCTCCCCGGTGGCGGTGACCGGCACCTGGTCCTTGCCGGGCACCGGCACCAGGCGGCGCAGGCGCGGTAGCGCCGGGGCCGCCACGCGTACGGTCACCTCGACCGCGGCCGGTTCGTCCTCGAGCGCCCGGCGCGCCTCGGCCCACGATCCGGCCAGGTCGAACCCGGGTGGGCGGGCCACCGGCTGGTCCAGCGGCTCCACCGCGCGTACCCGGGAGACCCGGTACGTGCGACGCTGCCCGTCCCGGCGGGCCACCAGGTACCAGTCCCCGGCGGCGAGCACCAGACCGAGCGGGTCCACGTCCCGGGTGGTTGTCCGTCCGTCGCGGACGTACTCGAGGCGTACCCGGCGGTCCCGCCAGACCGCGTCGGCGAGCTGGGGCAGCGACGGCACCGGCTCGGGGGTGCCGTACCAGCGGGTCGGGTCGAGGTGGAACCGTTCGGCGGTCCGGGCGGCCCGTTCCCGCGCCTCGCCGGTCAGGCTCGCCCAGACCTTGACCCGGGCCCCCTCCAGCAACTCGCCGAGCCCCAGTTGCTCGGCCGGGCCGGCCAGACCGAGGAAGGCCAGCGCGCCGGCCTCGTCCAGCCCCAGCCCGGTCAGCCGGGTGCGGTAGCCCCGGTCGAGGCGGTAGCCGCCCGCCGGCCCCCGGGTCGCCCGCACCGGGATCCCGGCCGCGACCAGGGCCTCGACGTCCCGCTGGACGGTACGCTCGCTGACCTCCAGCCGGCGGGCCAGCTCCCGCGCGCTGGCCTGCCCGTGCACCTGGAGCTGGAGCAGCAGGGTCATCATCCGGGAGGCACGCACCCCGTCATGGTGGCTCACGTATACGACAGAAGATGTCGGGAATCGGCGGCAGACTGCGCAGTGGCGATGAGAGGAGCGACGGTGACGGAGCGGATCAGTGCCGAGCAGTTCCACCGGGCCGACGGGGTGGCGGACTGGCGGGTGCTGGGCGAGGGGGCCTGCGCCTGGTTCCGTACCGGGTCGTTCGCGGCCGGGGTGCGGCTGGTGCGCGCGATCGGCGAGCTGCCCGGCCTCGACGACCATCCGCCCGGTGTCGACCTGCGTTCCGACGGGGTCGCCGTACGTCTGATCACGCTGACCGCCGACTACTACGGGCTGACCGCGCGGGACCTGGCCCTGGCCCGGGAGATCTCGGCGGTGGCCCGCGAGCTGGGCGTGCCCGCCGGCCCGTCGGCCGTGCAGAGCGTGCAGGTGAGCATCGACGCGCTGGACCTGGCCGACGTCACGCCGTTCTGGCGGGCCCTGCTCGGGTACGGGTACCGGGCCGGCAGCCCCGAGGACCTCGTCGACCCGCACGGGCGCGGGCCGGCGTTCTGGTTCCAGCGAATGGACGCGCCGCGACCGCAGCGCAACCGGATGCACATCGACGTCTGGGTCCCGTACGACCGGGCGGAGGCCCGGATCGCGGCAGCGCTCGCGGCCGGCGGGCGCCTGGTCGACGACACGCACACCCCGTCGTGGTGGGTGCTGGCCGACCCGGAGGGCAACGAGGCCTGCGTGGGCACCGCCGGGTGGCTCGACCCGGCGACCGGGGAGGGGGCCTGATGCCGATCACCGTGCTGCCGGGCAACGAGGCGACCTGGGACGACCTGCAGACCGTCTTCGGCAGGCGTGGTGAGGCCGCGCGCTGCCAGTGCCAGTGGTTCAAGCTCCGGGACCGCGACTGGGCGTCGGTTCCGGTCGAGGCGCGGGCCGAGCGGCTGCGGGAGCAGACCGGCTGTGGCAGTCCCGGTGCCGACGCCACCAGCGGGCTCGTCGCATATCTGGACGGTGAACCGGTGGGGTGGTGCGCGGTCGAGGCGCGTACCGCGTACCCGCGCCTGCGCTACACCCGCGTGCCGTGGACCGGCCGGGACGAGGACCGGACCGACCCGGGTGTCTGGGCGGTGACCTGTTTCGTCACCCGGGTGGGCTTCCGGCGCCGGGGCGTCAGCCGCGCCCTCGCCCGGGCCGCCGTCGACTTCGCCCGGGAACGCGGTGCCCGCGCGTTGGAGGGCTATCCGCTGCTTCTGCCGCCGGGGCGGGAAGCCAGCTGGGGAGAGTTGTACGTGGGCAGCCCCAGCGTCTTCGCCGACGCCGGGTTCGTCGAGGTCAGCCACCCGACGCCGCGCCGACTGGTCATGCGGGTCGACTTCTGACCCGGGCCCGGGAACCGACGGTGGCGACCGGAGCCCGTTGTTACGCTCCGCGGGGGAGAAGTGCGCAGTGTGACGATCGGGGTTCGCGGGTGCCGGACGGTCACCGTCGGTACCCTGCTAAGTCCTGACCTGCCCGCGACGACATGGTGGTACTTGATGAACGATCTTCGAGTGGTGGCGTTCGACCTGGACGACACCCTGGCTGTCTCCAAGTCCCAGATCGATCGTCGGATGGCGGAACTCCTCGGCCACCTGCTCACCGAGGTGGACGTGCTGATCATTTCCGGGGGACGGTTCGAGCAGTTCGAGGCGCAGGTGCTGGCCCATCTCGACCTGACCGCGGAGCAGCGGAGCCGGCTGCATCTGATGCCGACCTGCGGCACCCGTTACTACCGGTGGTCGGACGGGCAGTGGCGGCAGGTCTACGCCGAGGACCTGAGCGACGCGGACAAGGCGCGGGTGATCGCGGCGCTCACCGAGTCGGCGCGGGCGCTGGGCCTCTGGGAGTCGAAGACCTGGGGCGACATCGTCGAGGACCGGGGCAGCCAGATCACCTTCTCCGCGCTGGGCCAGTCGGCTCCGCCGGACGAGAAGTACGGCTGGGACCCGGACGGCAGCAAGAAGAAGCGGCTCCGGGACGCGGTCGCCGAGAAGCTGCCCGACCTGGAGGTCCGGGGCGGCGGTTCGACCTCGATCGACGTGACCCGCAAGGGCGTGGACAAGGCGTACGGCATGCGCAAGCTGCTGGAGTGCCTGGATCTGAAGATCGACAACGTGCTCTTCGTCGGTGACCGGCTCGACGTGGGTGGCAACGACTACCCGGTCAAGGCGATGGGCATCCGCTGCGTCACGGTCACGCGCTGGGAGGAGACCGCCGACTACGTGGAGACCCTGGTCGACGACCTGGTGAAGCTGCGCGCCGGGCGCGGCTGACCGCCGCCCCGGTCGTCCGGGGCGGCGGCCAGGGGGGTGGCCGTCAGAGCGCGACGCGGATCGCCTCGGCGAGCGTCGTCGGGGTGCGCCCGAGCAGCTTGGCCAGGTCGTCGCCGACCTCCAGTTCGCCCTGGGCGAGTCCGCGGTCGCCGTCGGCGAGCACGGCCGCGTACCCCTCGGGCAGGCCGGCCGCGACCAGCAGCTCGGTGTACCGGTCGACGGGCAGGTCGGTGTAGGAGACCGGGGTGCCGGCCTGCCGGGAGATCTCGGTGGCGAGTTCGGTCATGGTGAAGGGCGGGCCGCCCAGCTCGTACCGGGTGTTCGCCGGCCCGGAGCCGGTGAGCACCGTGGCGGCGGCCGCGGCGTAGTCCGCGCGGGTGGCGGCGCTGACCCGCCCGTCGCCCGCCGCGCCCGCCACCCCGTGCTCGAGGTACGTGGGGAGCTGGCCGGTGTAGTTCTCCAGGTACCAGCTGTTGCGCAGGAAGACGTACGGCAGTCCGGAGTCCTTGATCAACTGCTCGGTCGCCTTGTGCTCGGCGGCGAGCACCAGGCTGGAGGTGTCCGCGTTCGCGATGCTGGTGTAGGCGATCAGCCCGACATTGGCCTCCTTCGCGGCGGTGACCACGTTGCCGTGCTGCACCACCCGCTTACCGACCTCGCTGCCGGAGACGAACATCAGCTTCTCGGCGCCGGTGAAGGCGGCGCGGAGCGACCCGGGGTCGTCGTAGTCGGCGCGCCGGGTGGCCACTCCGCGTCCGGAGAGGTCGGCGAGGCGGCCGGTGTCGCGGCCGAGCGCCACGATCTGGTCGGCGGGTACGCCCCGGTCGAGCAGCGCCTCGATGGTCAGACGGCCGAGGTGGCCGGTGGCGCCGGTGACGACGATGGACATGAGGACTCCCTGTGGTTGCGACACGATCTGTCGTCCAGTGGCAACGGGAACAGGTCGGCTCCACTTCCCGTTGGAGAGTAGGCACCTTCAAGTTCGATACACACTGAAAGAGAGTGAGCCCGTGCAGGCGGACCCGTTCAACCGGAACTGCGGCAGCCGGAAGGTCCTCGACCGGATCGGCGACCGCTGGAGCGTGCTGATCGTGCTCACCCTCGCCGGCGGCGACCGGCGCTACGGCGAGATCGCCGAGCGGGTCGACGGGATCAGCCAGAAGATGCTCACCCAGACCCTGCGCGGGCTGGAGCGCGACGGCATCGTCACCCGAACCGTGCACCCGAGTGTGCCGCCCCGGGTCGACTACGCGCTCACCGACCTCGGCCGCAGCCTGCTCGACCTGGTCGCCGGCCTGGAGGCGTGGGCCACCACCCACCTCGCCGAGGTGGAAGCCGCCCGGGCGCGCTACGACGCCCGCTGACGGCGGTTCCGGAACCGGCGGGGCCTGGCGCGATCGGTGTCGATGGGGTAGGAACAGGACGTCCCGGCCATGAGAGCGCTCTCTCGAACCCTGGCCGAACCGATCCCACCACCGACAGGCAGGCAGATGAGACCACTCGACCGCTCCCGTCGCCGTTTTCTCACCCTCACCGCCGCCTCGGCGGCGTCGCTGACCGCCCTCGGGCTTCCCGCAGTGCCGGCCACCGCCGCGCCCGAAGTCGGCGACCAGGGCGCCGAACCCGACTTCGGCCCCAACGTCCACGTGTACGACCCGACCACGCCGGTCGAGGAGATCCAGTCCACCCTGGACCGCATCTTCGCCGCGCAGGAACACAACGAGATGGGTGCCGACCGGTACGCCGTGCTCTTCAAGCCCGGCCGGTACGAGGTCGACGCGAAGCTCGGCTACTACACCACCGTCGCCGGCCTCGGCGTCCACCCCGACGACGTGGAGATCCACGGCGCGGTCCGGGTGGTCGGCCAGCCCGACCCGAACTCGCCCGCCGGGATCTCCGCCCTCACCAACTTCTGGCGCTCGGCGGAGAACCTCGCCGTCACCCCGACCGACTGGTCGAACCAGTGGGCGGTCTCCCAGGCGTCCCCGATGCGCCGGGTGCACGTCAAGGGCATCCTCTGGCTGGAGCCCGGCAACGGTGGCTACTCCAGCGGCGGCTACATCGCCGACTCCCAGGTGGACGGCATCACCATCAACGGCTCGCAGCAGCAGTGGCTGACCCGGGACAGTGAACTCGGCGGCGACTGGACCAACGGGGTCTGGAACCAGGTGTTCTCCGGCGTGCTCGGCGCGCCGGCGCAGGGCTTCCCGAACCCGCCGTACACCACCCTGCCGACCAGCCCGGTGACCCGGGAGAAGCCGTACCTCTTCGTGGACGCGGCCGGTGGCTGGCGGGTGGCCGTGCCCGCGCTGCGGCACGACACCGCCGGCACCACCTGGGGCGCCGGCGCCCGGCCGGTGCCCTCGCTGCCGCTGGCGGACTTCTTCGTCGCCCGGCCCACCGACTCGGCCAAGCGGATCAACCAGGAGCTGTCCCGTGGCCGGCACCTGCTGCTCACTCCGGGCGTCTACCACCTGGACCGGGCGCTGCGAGTCAAGCACCCGGACACCGTGGTGCTCGGCCTCGGCATGCCCAGCCTCTTCCCGACCACCGGCGACGCCGCCCTGCGGATCGAGGACGTCGACGGCGTACGGATCGCCGGGGTGTTGGTCGACGCCGGGCCGGTCGAGTCGGAGCTGCTGGTGGAGGTCGGCAAGCCGCACAGCCACCGGTCGCACGGCGACAACCCGATCTCGCTCCAGGACGTCTTCTTCCGGATCGGCGGCCCGGCCGCCGGCCGGGCCGTCACCAGCCTGGTGGTGAACAGCCGGCACACCCTGATCGACAACATCTGGGCCTGGCGCGGCGACCACGGCAAGGCGGGCACCATCGGCTGGGCCGTCAACACCGCCGACACGGGCGTGGTGGTCAACGGCGACGACGTGACCGCGTACGGCCTCTTCGTCGAGCACTACCAGCGCTGGCAGACGGTGTGGAACGGCGAGCGTGGCCGGACGGTCTTCTACCAGAGCGAGCTGCCGTACGACCCGCCGAGCCAGGCGGCCTGGCGCAGCCCCACCGGCAACGGCTGGGCCTCGTACAAGGTCGCCGGGCACGTGCGGGAGCACGAGGCGTGGGGGATGGGCGTCTACTCGTACTTCAACCAGGGCGTGGACATCCGCTGCGACCGGGCGGTTGAGGCCCCGCGCCGGGCCGGCGTGCGGTTCCACGACGCGATCACCGTTTTCCTCGATGGCAGCGGCGGCATCGAACGCACCATCAACGAGGCCGGTACGCCGGTCATCGGCTCGTACGGCACGAGCCCGGTGATCAGCTACCCCTGAGCTGCGGA